>NZ_JBNNLZ010000064.1:0-1188 GCF_050272295.1 Lysinibacillus sp. NPDC048646 | reverse complement strand
TTGTGCGAAATGTTTCTAGTTTAAATTGAGAATGGTCACATTACTCAGGTAAAGGCTAGACAGTTCCTTTCGGAACTGAAGGGTTATATCGAAGAATCAAATGATGAGGTAACGCTCGGAAGGGTTCTCTCTTAGTCGAATAGCACTAGATTTAGTAAGAATGATTGTGTTATAAGCTCGGTGAAAAGGCGTGAGAAATTACCGTACCAGTTCCGCTGACGAAAGCCTACTCGAGGGAGTGGTGTAATTCATGATGCTTGAGTTGAATGAATATGGTGAGAATGCAAATAAACCGAAAAGAAATGGTTAAGCTGACGAACTTCTGAATGTACGGGTCTAGAACTGCGATACATAGAAATGTGTATATCACCAAATTGTGAGGTTAGATGTGGGTGAGTAAGACTAACTAATATGAAAATCCATGATACGTTACAGGCGTATGTATCTAACAGGCTTAGAGGAAGCACCTAAGTTCATTCTATAATAGATATAATTCAACGTTTTAAGCTGATAACGTGGAGGGCTTACTCCCCTAAGAAACGTTGACAAGGAAAGCAATAATGATACTAGTTACTGTATAACTTGCCTTTATATCAGTGAAAGTGGTGGCACAGTACCAATGAAGTGTCTAATCCACATGGAGGGATAGCCACTAGACTAATAAAGATTTATTCAACCAAGTAAGGCAGTTCTTTATCGATTAATAAGGTTCTTGTGAGACTAATAGAGGTTTAACTCCAAAAGGAGTCACCGACTTATTGAAACGGAAGAAACTGAGACACAATGAGTATTATAGTATGCAAGATTGTTTTGATACACTCTACGCTCAAAGTGTTTGTGGTCATCATTTCTATAACTTAACAGAAGTAATGAGTTCTAAGGATAATATACGTCTTGCCTACCGAAACATCAAAAGAAATACAGGTAGCAAAACTGCGGGAATCGATAAATTAACAATTAATGATATTCTGCATTTACCAGTTGTAGATGTAATAACAAAAATTCAAGCTATGTTCAAATGGTATGAACCACAACCAGTTAGACGGGTTTTCATTCCAAAAGGAGTAGATAAAACTAGACCTTTAGGGATACCGACGATATGGGATAGAATTTTTCAACAATGTGTACTGCAAATTTTAGAGCCAATCTGTGAAGCTAAATTCCATAAACATAGTTATGGTTTTAGAC
>NZ_JBNNLZ010000063.1:0-1434 GCF_050272295.1 Lysinibacillus sp. NPDC048646 | reverse complement strand
TGAACTGCCCCTAAATTGTTAGACACCAAATCTAACGATTTAGGGGTGTTTTTTATGGCTAACTTTACTGCCGAAGAGAAAATATTTATGGCTCGTCTTTACCTTGAGGGGAAACATAGTTATTTGGAACTTCAAGATTTATATAAGGTTTCTTATCAAATGATTCAAGGATGGGTCTGTTTATATCAAGTACAAGGAGAAGAGGGATTTAAGAAATCCTATACAAGTTATTCTGCGGAGTTTAAAATGGATGTACTTAATTATATGAAGGAAACGGGTACATCCTCCTACGATGCAGCGGCTAACTTTAATATTTCTTCTCCATCCTTAGTTCGAACATGGCGGATAAATTTTAATGCTGGTGGATTCGATGCCCTTATTCCTAAGAAAAAGAGGCGAACATCCATGAAAAAAGAAACGAAGAAGGTAAAATCAATAGAAGGTTCAGTTGAAGCGCTTGAAGAACGCATTAAACAACTAGAAATGGAGAATGCCTATTTAAAAAAGTTGAATGCTTTAGTTCAAATGCAGGAAAAATTACATCCAAAATCAAAGCGCAAGTAATTTATGAACTAAAGGTAACTTATGATGTCGTGGCCCTTATCAAAGTCGCTGATATTCCACGTAGCACCTATTATTATTGGGAGAAGCGCTTGAACCGAAAAGATAAATATTCTGCAGTGAAGACAGCTATCCAATCCATTTATCATGAACATAAAGGACGTTATGGTTATCGTCGTATCACAAAAGAATTAAAGAAACTTGGATTTTCTCATAATCCCAAGACCATCAACCGTTTAATGAATGAAATGGGCTTAAAGTGCCTCGTTCGATTGAAAAAGTATCGCTCTTACAAAGGAAAAGTTGGACGCATTGCCCCAAATGTAATCCAGCGAGATTTTAAAGCAAAGAAGATGCATCAAAAATGGGTAACCGATGTAACAGAATTTCATTTATTTGGCGAGAAGCGCTATTTATCACCAATCCTTGATTTATGCAATGGCGAAATCATTGCCTATAAAGTAATGAAACGGCCGGTTTATCAACTTGTAGGTGATATGTTAGAACAAGCAGTTACGCGTTTAAAACCTGAAGATCAAGTCATCCTCCACTCCGATCAAGGCTGGCATTATCAAATGAAAAGATATCAAAAGACATTAGAGGAACATGCCATCATACAAAGTATGTCCCGGAAGGGAAATTGTCTAGACAATGCTGTCATGGAAAATTTCTTTGGCTTATTAAAGTCTGAGTTGCTTTACCTGCAAGACTTTGAAAGTATGGAGCACTTTGAAAAAGAATTGGATGCCTATATTCATTACTATAATCACAAACGTATGAAGGCAAAATTAAAAGATCTGAGTCCGGTACAATACCGGACTCAGATCTTAGAAGCTGCTTAAATTATTTGTCTAACTTTTTTGGGTCAGATCA
>NZ_JBNNLZ010000062.1:0-1636 GCF_050272295.1 Lysinibacillus sp. NPDC048646 | reverse complement strand
AAACATACTAACATTAGTAGTACAAACCTAGGCCATGGTTTGTGCTACTATTTTTTTATAGTAGAAGTGAAGGAAAGCCGACCAGCCTCTGGGATCATTCAAGAATCCGCATTATAAACCGGCTAACTTCACATCCTTATTTGAATCAGTTTAGTATGTTGGGTCCTAAGAGATCGTGTATAAGAAAGTGGAATCGATAAGGTACTGTGAAGGCTTCTATGATTGGTCACAAGGAGAAGATTGAGATGAAACACGTCATTGCGTTAGATGTCAGTAAAGGAAAAAGTACCGTAGCGATTTATGATGGTCACCGCCAATGTGAATTTGAAGGTGTGCTACATCATACACGGGGTGATTTTGAGCGATTACACAAACGAATAGAAGAGATGACAAAGCAAGATGGACAAGCGCCAGCTATCGTATTTGAAGCAACAGGCACCTATTCAAAACCTATCGAAGCGTTTTTCAAAGATTACGGCTATGCATACTGCCGCATGAATCCACTTGAAGCGAATTTACAGATGGCAACGATGCGTCGTAATAAAACCGATATCAGTGATGCCCATGAACTTGCGAAGACACATTTCAAAATGGAACGCGAAACAACGTACATACAAGACGATTATTATGAACAGATGCGTGCACTGACTCGTTACTACGATCAAATTGATGAAGAAATCATTTTACTCAAAAGTAGAATGCATGCCATTTTACAGCTGAGTTTTCCAGAATTAGAAAAGTTGATTACACCGAGTTCAGCACTATTTTTAAATATTGTACAACTCTATCCACATCCCGCACTTTTACAAGCCCATTCAAAAACGATGATTAAAAATCGTTTAAAGGCCAATACGCGAAAAAACCTCTCGCAAATGCGTGCTGAGGCTAAAGCAATTACATTATTAGAAGCAGCTGAAAATAGTTACCCAGCGATTAAACCCACAGATATTCGTTGTGATCAAGCACGAGATTACGCAGCTCGCATTGCGGATGTATTAGAGAAGAAAGATGCACTTGTGAAACAGATGGTGGAATTGTCGGAAGGACGAAAAGAATATCTAGTATTTCGTTCGATTCCTGGGATTGGCGATTCAACGGCGTGCCGATTAATTGGAGAGATTGGTGACATCCGCCGCTTTCAAAATGCGAAACAACTGAACGCATACGCAGGCATTGATATTATGCGGTACCAGTCTGGAAATACGCAATATCGAGACAGGATTAATAAACGAGGAAACAAACATTTACGAAAGATTTTATATTTTATGGTGTGCGCCATGCTTATGGCTAAAGGAAAACCGAATCATTTTGTGGACTATTACTACAAATTAAAAAAGCAACCTCAGAGGAAACCTCATAAGGTTGCGATCATCGCCTGCATCAATAAGTTTCTAAAAGTGACATTTCAGTTACTGATGCGTGGCATTCTTTACGATTATGAGTCCGCACTACCAGCTCAGAAATCGTAATCACCTATATAAAACTATATCATAATGACCTTTCGAAAAAAATAAAAATCGTCAGGTCTTTTTGGTGTATTTAAAAATGAGTGTGAAGTGGTGAGGGATATTCTTCATCACTCCACATTCATAAAACTCTAAATTATTCTTTAATTAGGGTTGACTAATCGTAAGAA
>NZ_JBNNLZ010000061.1:0-2184 GCF_050272295.1 Lysinibacillus sp. NPDC048646 | reverse complement strand
TTTTTGATTCCATTAACAATACGATTTCATGTCTTATGTCTATACTCAACCGTGTGGTTATTTGTACTCGACCTTCTTGGGTAAATGGGGTTATACTTTGAGTAAAACCAATCACATTTTTAGTTTTTATGATCCCAAGTGGAAAGAGGTACACCCCGGCAATTTTATAAGTTTTAGAGCCTAAGCCATAGAACTTTTTATAGACAGGTGGCGGATTGTTGGGATGTTCATATTTACCGACAGGTTTAAGACGATTGTACATAGATGCACCTATTTCGTAGGCAAGTCGTGAGAACGCTAAGTTGACGTGAGTAGCTCTGTTAAAATAATTGTGTAACCCTAAGACAAAACTATTAAAGCGCATGGCATTTTGAGTAGTTGGCGATGTTCGGAGTATTTCTATTCGTTTCTTTGCATCCGCCTTAATTTTCCGCATCTTTTCGGCTTTGACAAACGTATGCGCAACTCGCTTTTTTCCTTTACGATTGGCACGTATTGTGAAGCCAAGAAAAGCAGACGCATGCTTGCGTAGATTAATAATCTTCGATTTTTCTGGTGAAATATCAAGTTTTAAACGTTCCTTTAGATAAAGCTTAACAGCATGGTACCACTTTTCAGCAGTTTTCCAATCTCTACATAAAATTTTGAAATCATCAGCATAACGTACTATGTAGCCTTCTTTTAAGTGAGTGCGCTTCTTTGCAAGAAGTTGACCTTCTCTAGTCTTAAATGATTTATGGAGGGGGAATAGTTCCCATTGATTCGCTACCCATTGGTCCAATTCATTGAGTACAACATTGGACAATAATGGCGAGAGCAAGCCTCCTTGCGGAGAACCTTTTGTCGGAATACCTTCTCCGTCTACTTCAGCTTTTAACATTTTCGATATACAGGCTAAGACTTGCCTATCTCGAATACCTAAATTCCATAGCTGCTTAATAAGCAGTGTATGATTGATATTGTCAAAGAAACCTTTAATATCAATATCTACAACGTAATGGAGTTTTGATTGATTAACCAGAAATTGAATTCTTGCCATCGCATGATGAGTAGAGCGTAACGATCTGAATCCATAGTTATGATTATAAAAGTGAGCTTCCGCAATTGGCTCTAACACCTGTTTAAAGCATTGTTGGATGATTCTATCGAGGATGCATGGAATACCTAGTGGGCGCATCTTACCATTATCTTTTTCGATTAGCTTACGTCTAACTTTCTTAGGACGATAATTTTTAAGCTTACTTTGTATTTCTTCTACTAATTCGTTCTCCGAACGTTTTTCTATGCCTACAATAGTTTTACCATCTGTTCCAGGGGTCTTCGACCCCTTATTTGACTTAATTGTTCGATACGCTAATAAAATATTGTTCCTCGACGTGATGATGTCGTATAGCTGATGGAATGATTCTTTATTTTTGGCTCGTTGATGTAAGTCTGTAAAGGTGTCTGTCATCCCGTAATAATCCCAATATCGTAGAGCTTGCACTGTGGCATCATTCCTCTTTGAAGTGATGTTCCCACGTTCTTACCCGATCGGTGCAATGCACAGTTGAAAAATAATTATTACTTTTCGCTAGACTTGGGGCTGTTCCTCCAACTCCATTACAGAGGTTTCACTGGTCGTACCCCTACCCTCATAAGGACAAATGCATTTCGCCATATCGCTTATAGCAACCGTTTCGGGTGACAGCCCTTGATTCAACGTTCCTTATTTTCCAAGTCCCTCATAACCTAGCTATTCTTTTCTAAACTTAGGTGCTTCCTGTAAGCCTGTGAGCTGGATACCGCCATTGTTCGGTATAGCGTGTTTCATAGAAGCAATTTTTACTCCACGTCACTCACCCCATCGTTGGATGGTACACAAGTTTCCTTATGTTCTAACTTTAGACCCTAACATTCGGAAGTTCGTCTGTTCTTTTCCACAAGAAAATTCTCACCATATTTAGTTTTTCAGCCATCCGGCATATCCATTGGCATACCTTTTCCGTGAGGAGTGGCTTCAGCCTTTGTTCTGCCGACTTCACCTGAGCTTCAGACCCCATAATCTGTCTATTATGACGCATGCAGGAGTATTAATGGGATAGTTTCAAAATACGTGGTTTTATCATTCCTATCCTCGGTTATAAAGTTAGGATTTCCGAAGAAATCCCTTGTATTTTCACACATTAGTGCTTATAACAAAAC
>NZ_JBNNLZ010000060.1:0-2248 GCF_050272295.1 Lysinibacillus sp. NPDC048646 | reverse complement strand
CACCTCCGGTACGATAGACGTATCAATTGAAGGAGGTGCTTCCTTATGCTAACGAACAAACTAACAATTGTCCCCGTGACACTAGATCTTATCACTGACGAATCTTCATCAACAATTCCACAACATAATTCTCTTGGACCAAGCTGTATCATAAAATCAATTAATGTTGAAATCTCCTTCTTCAATGGCGTAGATGAGCGCATCATCCAAATGATCATGAAGGAGCTGAATAAACAATGAAGCATGATTTTACGAGTGTGCAAAACATCTATATCATCTGTGGCAAGACGGATATGCGAAAAGGCATTGATGGTCTCGCTACACTTATTCAGGATTCTTTTGAACTGGACCCCTATAGCGATTCCATTTTCTTATTTTCTGGAACGAGCAAAGACCGTTATAAATGTTTGTACTTTGATGGAGATGGCTTCGCTATGCTTTATAAACGATTAGATAATGGGAAACTGCAATGGCCAAAAGATGAAAAGGAAGTGCGTAATCTTTCCCAGCAGGAGCTTCGTTGGCTGTTGGAAGGATTATCACTTCAGCAGCCAAAGGCAATTTCGAAATCTGCAACAGGTGTCTTTTAAATCTATTCACCTAAGTGGTATAATCATCCATAACTTATACTAAACGAAATGTGGTGAATGATTTGACTAATGCTTCTCCTAAGCAAGAAAACCAAAATGAACGATTAATTCGATTGCTTGAGCAACAATTAGCTCAGTCAAATCGACAAATTGAAGCGTTGACTGAACAAGTTCGCCAATTAACAAAAGCGTTATACGGTTCTAAATCGGAAAAATCCAAGTATCAAGCACCGGATGGGCAAGGCTCTTTATTCGAAGACGACCCGTTTTTTAGCGAATCTGAGCACACAGAAGAACAAAGCACGTCAACTGTTACGTATACAGTTGTCCGTAAACTACATAAAAAACGAAATGATTCGTTTCGTGATGGAATTAAAATCGAAGAAATTCATCATCATCCTGAAAACACACAATGTGACTGTTGCCTTGGTCAAATGACTGAAGCTGGTACAACGATTGCGCGTGAAGAAGCAAAATTCATTCCGGCAAAAATGATGCGCATCCAGCATATTGAACATGCCTACGAGTGCAAGCACTGTAAAATGGATGCCACACAAAAAGCACAAATGAAACGTGGGAAAGCCCCAAAAGCTGCCATTCAGCGAAGTATTGCAGGACCAACTGTTTTAGCAAAGCTTATTTACGATAAGTCTATTCAGTATTTACCTCTTTACCGTCAGGTAAAGGAGTGGGAACGATATGGCCTACTTACGAATGATAAGAACCTATCAAACTGGGTTATTCGTGCTGCAGAAGATTGGCTTTTACCGATTTATGAACAGATGAAGCAGATGTTAACTATGAAATCAGTACTGCATGTGGACGAAACGTATGCGCAAATTATCAATCGGTCAGACGGAAAATCAGGACAATCGAATGCCTACAATTGGGTGTTCCGCAGCGTGCCAAGCCAAGGTCCTATCATCGTTCTTTTTCATAGTGCATTATCGAGAAGTCGTTCTGTACTAGTAGAATTTACAAAAGGCTTTAAAGGAACGGTGATTTGTGATGGTTACTCGGCATACGGTAATCTTCCTGATGTCACGTTCGCTAACTGTTGGGCGCATGTGCGACGATATTGGCTGAAAGCCGATAGCAAAAACGGGCAAATTGGCGTGGATTTCTGTGATCAATTGTATCGCCTAGAACGTCAATTTAAGCATCTTTCACCAGGGAAACGCCGAAAATCACGGCAAAAATATTCAAAGCCGATTGTAGAGAAATTCTTAAAATGGGTGGATGAATCGCCTTTCTTCGGAAAAAATGCCTTAGCTAAAGCTGCCGAATACACATTAAATCGTATACATGGATTAAAAGCTTTTCTGTTCGATGGCCGAATTGAGATGGATAATAATCCAGCCGAAAATGCGATTCGCCCAAATGTGATTGGTCGCAAGAACTGGCTTTTTTCTGTGAGTGAAGCCGGTGCTAAAGCAAATGCCATCTGTTTGAGTTTAGCAGAAACAGCCAAAACAAACGGCATTGATTTTTATCAGTACCTTGTGAAGCTATTAACGGAGCTGCCAAATTTACCGATTCAACAACAGCCAGAAATCTTACAAGATTACATGCCTTGGTCGAATAATATCCAAGCCACATGTTCAAAATAGCCAGTTATCTGAAAAAAACTCAGATAGCTGGCCATTCGTCGTGCGTAC
>NZ_JBNNLZ010000059.1:0-2284 GCF_050272295.1 Lysinibacillus sp. NPDC048646 | reverse complement strand
GTTCAAAATAGCCAGTTATCTGAAAAAAACTCAGATAGCTGGCCA
The DNA here is from genome assembly GCF_050272295.1 of Lysinibacillus sp. NPDC048646. Classification (NCBI taxonomy): domain Bacteria; kingdom Bacillati; phylum Bacillota; class Bacilli; order Caryophanales; family Bacillaceae; genus Lysinibacillus; species Lysinibacillus sp. NPDC048646. The sequence continues at coordinate 2,239 of NZ_JBNNLZ010000059.1, read as the reverse complement.
TTCGTCGTGCGTACCGAGAAGGTGCGCTTATTTTTGTATTTCGGGCTTACGGTTTTTCTATATAAACTTATCGTTAGCAGCAAAACTTTATTTCAAAGTTACAGAGATCGTGTTGGTGAAGTTTAATGTGTAATTACTAAAATTAACGGATCATTAGTAAAAGGGCAGCCGCTATTCGTGATGCGTACCGAACAGGGCGCCTAATGTAGACAATCACTTGACAACAGAATCGACGAGAGTTTTGTGGGTTTAACAGGAACGGAAAAGCTTTGGGGATCTCCTGAAGATGCAGCAAAGGAAATTCAAGAAGCGATATATAATCAGTTTCATATCCCGAGTGCTATGGGAATGGGTCCTAATATGTTGATGGCGAAACTCGCTTTAGACCTTGAAGCTAAAACGACAGGTTTTGCAAAGTGGACTTATGAGGATGTACCAACGAAACTTTGGCCTGTGCGTCCTTTATCGGAAATGTGGGGGATCGGAAAACAGATGGAAGCCAAGTTAAATGCAATGGGGATATTAACAGTCGGTGGATTAGCAAATGCTGATTTAAATGAATTAGAGAAAAAATTTGGCATCATGGGTAATCAACTATACCACCATGCGCATGGGATTGATCTTTCCACACTGGGAGAGCCTTTAGTTAAAAATTCGGCTCTAAGTTTTGGGAAAGGCCAGATGTTAATGCGCGACTACCATACAAGAAAAGAAATATCCGTGGCGTTACTAGAAATGTGTGAGGACGTTATGCGACGAACGCGCGAAGCAGGTTATGTTGGTCGGACAATTACATTAGGATTGTCTTATAGCCGTAGTGCTATGACTAAAGGTTTCCAGCGCTCGAAAACAATTGCAGTGCCTACAAGCGAAACGATTGTTATGTATAAGACTTGCCTTGAATTACTTGACGAGTATTTTGCTGGTGAGCCAGCAAGGCAGCTCTCGGTACGCATATCAGATCTTGAGCCGGAATATAGCATTCAACTCGATCTGTTTGATGTCAAAAAAGAACAACGCAAAATCTTAGGGCACACAATGGACTCTATTAGGAGAAAGTTTGGTGCTACGGCCTTGTTACGAGCAGTTTCTTTCACTGATGCAGGTACAGCTTTAAAACGTGATAAATTAGTTGGCGGTCATTTAGCATAATAGGAGTGATATTTTATGATAAAAGATAGAGGGACGATTAAATGGACGGCAATGATGCTTCCTGAACATATCCAAAAAATAAAACAGTGGAAAAGGGAAGCTTACGCTGAAGCTCCACGAACTTTAACTGAATGGGAGCTAGAGGACTTACAACAAACAATTAATCAAGCCTATAAACAGCATAAAACAGTAACAATTACTACGTGGCAAGAAGCTAAGTACGTGCAATGGACTGGTACAATTACTGCATTAGATGAATCACAACAGCTCGTACTTGAGACTTTAACCGCTGTAAAACGTATTCCATTTCACTCAATACACGCAGCACACCTAGAAGATGAAAGTTATGATTAACGCTGAACAACGACAGCTCTTACACCAGTATCTTATTATAGATTTAGCGATTCAGTCATTACAATGTGATTATAAAACATTGGAGCAGTTGAAGATGAAAGCAATCTACATACCTTTCGTGGAAAGTTTAATGAAAAGTATACGACAGGATTATTTCAATTTGAAGCGACAGTTAGCGAAACAAAAAATACGTATTGTTGGATGGCACCGTATCGATAAATATTTTAGTGATGTGCGTATTGCTACAGCGGGTGAAGATGAAATATTTCGTTATGCGAACCAAGCACTTAAAACTGAAGTAGAGCAATTGCTCAACCAGGCTCATTGTCAACTGTGTAAACAAATCAAATAAAACTTCGCGATTATCTTCGAAGTGATTTCATGCTGTGTAAAGTATATGCCGAAGTCTTGAGCCATTCCAGACTTACCAAAAGTTCCAGCAGCACTACGTATGGACGTTGATAACGACGACGGGCATGTATTAGGGCTATTCTAATGCAAAAGTCATCTCAAATTATTTTGGGCTGGCTTTTTTTATGGTGGATAAAGAGTGCTATTATCTTGAATGGTGGGAGTTTTACGCCCAAGAAATAGCCCTTTATCTATTTCGAATGTATACTATTTAAAGATTTGGTATGTGAATCAATTTCATAATACGTATTTTTAAAAAATCATAGACGTGCAGAATATTGAATGATTTCTTAAAAAAACGAATGAAATACCTTATGATGCT
>NZ_JBNNLZ010000058.1:0-2322 GCF_050272295.1 Lysinibacillus sp. NPDC048646 | reverse complement strand
GTAAGCCCGTAATCAAATAACGCATATAAATAACCAGGCACCTCCGGTACGATAAATGTATCAATTAGAGGAGGTGCTTCCTTATGTCAACTACCAAACTAACAATTGTTCCTGTGACACTAGATCCGATCACTGACAACTCTTCATCAACAACTTCATCTCAAAACTCTCCTGAGCCGAGCTGTATCATTAAAACAACTAGTGCTGAAATTTCCTTCTTTAATGGCGTAGATAAGCGCATCATCCAAACGATCCTGAAGGAGTTGAATAATCTATGAAACAAGATTTTACGAGCGTGCAGAACATCTACATTATTTGCGGTAAGACCGATATGCGTAAAGGTATTGACGGTCTCGCAACACTCATTCAGGATTCTTTTAAACTTGATCCATATAGTGATTCCATCTTCTTATTTTCTGGAACGAGTAAAGACCGTTATAAATGTTTGTATTTTGATGGAGATGGCTTCGCCATACTTTATAAACGATTAGATAATGGCAAACTGCAATGGCCAAAAGATGAGAAGGAAGTACGTAACCTTTCACAAAAGGAACTTCGCTGGCTTTTAGAAGGGTTATCGCTTCAGCAGCCAAGAGCGATTACGAAATCTGCAAAAGGTGTCTTTTAAACCCACCTATTAAGGTGGTATAATCATCCATAACTTGTACTGAACGGAAATGAGGTGAATGATTTGACGAACGTTCCTAAGAGAGAAAATCAAAATGAACGATTAATTCGAATGCTTGGGCAACAATTAGCTCAGTCAAATCGACAAATCGAAGCATTGACTGAACAAGTTCGCCAATTAACCAAGGCTTTATACGGTTCAAAATCGGAAAAATCAAAGTATCAAGCACCAGACGGACAAACCTCTTTGTTTGAAGACGATCCGTCTTTTAACGATTCTGAGCAGACAGAAGAACAAAGCACGCCAACTGTTACGTATACCGTTGAGCGTAAACTACATAAGAAAAAACGGAATGATTCTTTTCGTGATGGGATTGAAATAGAAGAAATTCACCATCATCCCACCAATACACAATGCGACTGTTGCCTTAGCCAAATGACCGAAGCCGGTACAACTATTGCGCGTGAAGAAGCAAAATTCATTCCTGCAAAAATGATGCGCATCCAGCATATTGAACATGCCTACGAGTGCCGGCACTGTAAAATGGATGCCACACAAAAAGCACAAATGAAACGTGGGAAAGCCACACAAGCTGCCATTCAGCGAAGCATTGCAGGACCTACAGTTCTAGCAAAACTCATCTATGATAAGTTCATCCAATACTTGCCTCTTTACCGTCAGGTAAAGGAATGGGAACGATATGGCCTGCTTACGAATGATAAGAACTTATCAAATTGGGTGATCCGTGCAGCTGAAGTTTGGCTTCTACCTGTTTATGAACAGATGAAGCAGACATTAACAGCAAAATCTGTTCTACATGTGGATGAAACCTATGCGCAAATAATCAAACGTTCGGACGGAAAATCCGGTCAATCGAACGCCTATAATTGGGTGTTCCGAAGTGTGCCAAGTCAAGGACCGATCATCGTTCTTTTTCAAAGTGCATTATCGAGAAGTCGTTCTGTACTAGAAGAATTTACAGAGGGCTTTAAAGGAATCGTGATTTGTGATGGTTATTCGGCATACGGTAATCTACCTGATGTCACGTTCGCTAATTGTTGGGCGCATGTGCGACGTTATTGGTTGAAAGCCGATAGCAAAAACGGGCAAATTGGCGTGGATTACTGTGATCAACTGTATCACCTAGAACGTCAATTCAAGCATCTTTCACCAGGCAAACGCCGAAAATCACGGCAAAAACATTCAAAGCCTATTGTAGAGAAATTCTTAAAATGGGTTGATGAATCACCTTTCTTCGGAAAAAATGCCTTAGCTAAAGCTGCCGAATACACATTAAATCGTGTACATGGATTAAAAGCTTTTCTGTTGGACGGTAGGATTGAAATCGATAATAACCCGGCTGAAAATGCGATTCGTCCAAATGTGATCGGTCGTAAGAACTGGCTTTTCTCTGTTAGTGAAGCAGGCGCTAAAGCAAATGCCATCTGTTTAAGTTTGGCTGAAACGGCAAAAGCAAACGGCATCGATTTCTATCAATACCTAGTGACGTTAATGACAGAACTGCCAAATTTACCGATTCACCAACAGCCAGAGATTTTAAATAATTACATGCCTTGGTCGAAAAAAATCCAAGCCACATGTGCAAAATAGCCATCTATCCGAAAAAAATTCAGATAGATGGCCATTCGTCGTGTATACCGAAAAGGTGCGGTTTTTTTATATTTCGGGCTTAC
>NZ_JBNNLZ010000057.1:0-2358 GCF_050272295.1 Lysinibacillus sp. NPDC048646 | reverse complement strand
GTAAGCCCGTAATCAAATAACGCATATAATCATTCAAGCACCTCCGGTATGATAGACGTATCAAATGAAGGAGATGCTTTCTTATGCCGATTACCAAGCTAACAATTGTCCCCGTGACACTAGATCCTATCACTGATGAATCTTCACCTATCATGCCAACAAAAAATACCCCTGGTCCGAGCTGTGTCATCAAAACAGCGAGTGCTGAAATTTCCTTCTTCAATGGCGTAGATGAGCACATCATCCTAACAATCATGAAGGAGTTGAATAAGTGATGAAGCATGATTTCACGAGCGTGCAAAACATCTATATCATTTGCGGCAAAACTGATATGCGTAAAGGCATTGACGGTCTCGCAACGCTCATTCAGGATTCTTTTGAACTCGATCTATACAGCGATTCCATTTTTTTATTTTCTGGTTGGAGCAGGGACCGCTATAAATGTTTATATTTTGATGGAGATGGCTTCGCCATGCTTTATAAACGATTAGATAATGGCAAGTTACAATGGCCGAAAGACGAAAATGAAGTGCGTAACCTTTCACAACAGGAGCTTCGCTGGCTGTTAGAAGGCTTATCACTTCAGCAACCAAAAGCGATTGCAAAATCAGCAAAAGGTGTCTTTTAAACTCACCTATCAAGATGGTATAATCATCCATAACTTATACTGAACGAAATGTGGTGAATAACTTGGATAACTCATTTTCTAACCAAAATGAACGATTCATTCAATTACTAGAGCAACAATTGGCTCATTCAAATCAGCAAAATAATGAATTAACAAAAAAGCTGGATCAATCGTTGAAACAAATTGAAGCGTTGACTGGACAAGTTCGCCAATTAACAAAGGCTTTATACGGTTCAAAATCAGAAAAATCAAAGTACCAAGCACCAGATGGACAAGGTTCTTTATTTGAAGACGATCCGTCTTTTAACAATTCTGAGCAGACAGAGGAACAAAGCACGCCAACTGTTACTTATACTGTTGTCCGTAAACTACATAAGAAAAAACGGAATGATTCTTTTCGTGAAGGGATTGAAATAGAAGAAATTCACCATCATCCTGAAAACACGCAATGTGACTGTTGCCATGGTCAAATGACGGAAGCTGGTACAACACTTGCGCGTGAAGAAGCGAAATTCATTCCGGCAAAAATGATGCGCATCCAGCATATAGAGCATGCCTATGAGTGCAAGCACTGTAAAAAGGATGCCTCGGAAAAAGCACAAATGAAACGTGGGAAAGCACCGCAAGGTGCCTTTCAGCGAAGTATTGCAGGACCGACTGTTTTAGCAAAACTCATCTATGATAAGTTTATCCAGTACTTACCTCTTTACCGCCAGGTGAAGGAGTGGGAGCGTTATGGCTTGCTTACCAACGATAAAAACTTATCGAACTGGGTCATTCGTGCAGCAGAAGATTGGCTTCTACCGGTTTATGAACTGATGAAGCAGACATTAACAGCGAAATCTGTTCTACATGTGGACGAAACGTATGCGCAAATCATCAAACGTTCAGACGGAAAATCCGGTCAATCGAATGCCTACAATTGGGTGTTCCGAAGCGTGCCAAGCCAAGGACCAATCATCGTTCTTTTCCAAAGTGCTTTATCGAGAAGCCGTTCTGTATTAGAAGACTTTACAGCTGGTTTTAAAGGAACCATGATTTGTGATGGTTATTCTGCATACGGCAATCTACCTGATGTCACATTCGCCAACTGTTGGGCACATGTGCGACGTTATTGGCTGAAAGCCGATAGCGAAAACGGCAAAATTGGCGTGGATTATTGTGATCAACTGTATCACTTAGAACGTCAATTTAAGGATCTTTCACCAGGTAAACGCCGAAAAGCAAGGCAAAAACATTCAAAGCCGATTGTAGAAAAGTTTCTAAAATGGGTAGACGAATCACCTTTCTTCGGTAAAAATTCCTTAGCCAAAGCAGCGGAATACACATTAAATCGTATCCACGGATTAAAAGCGTTTCTGTACGACGGTAGGATTGAAATCGATAATAATCCAGCCGAAAATGCGATTCGTCCGAATGTGATTGGTCGTAAGAACTGGCTTTTCTCTATGAGTGAAGCTGGTGCTAAAGCCAATGCCATCTGCTTAAGTTTGGCTGAAACGGCAAAAGCAAACGGCATCGATTTTTATCAATACTTAGTGACATTAATGACAGAGCTGCCAAATTTACCGTTCCACCAGCGGCCAGAGATTTTAAATAATTACATGCCTTGGTCGAAAAATATCCAAGCGACATGTGCAAAATAGCCATCTATTTGAAAAAATTTCAGATAGATGGCCATTCGTCGTGCGTACCGAAAAGGTGCGCTTATTTTTTTATTTCGGGCTTAC
>NZ_JBNNLZ010000056.1:0-2688 GCF_050272295.1 Lysinibacillus sp. NPDC048646 | reverse complement strand
AAATACGTGGTTTTATCATTCCTATCCTCGGTTATAAAGTTAGGATTTCCGAAGAAATCCCTTGTATTTTCACACATTAGTGCTTATAACAAAACATGTCGCGCTGCTCCGTTAGTTTAAGTACTTTTCTTCACAATCTCCACGTCCAATTTAATTCTTGTATTTTATTCAATTAAATGGCCCTTTAAAAGAAAAAGACGCACGCGTTCCTAAATAAACGCGCCCGATTGTTGAAGAACTTTATTCACCTAAATCCCTCGTTACTTGATAAGGTTTGAACTATTAAAGCAACTTCTCTCGGTTTAACATCAATAGACGATAACCTTTTTATATCTATCCACATAGGCAAATATTTTCCTCTATATCTCTCCTTGTTTGTGTATTCCTCACCTTGTCCAGTTCCGAATGTTCCATTAATGATTTCGGATAAGAAAAAGTATTGGGTTCCGTTATATTCAATTTTTGCTATACACTCATTGACCTTTACTTCTACTCCCAATTCTTCAAATGCTTCTCTTTTTGCTGCGTCTTCTGGCGTTTCCCCTTTTTCTATTCCACCACCAGGAAAAACATAATTGGATAGGCTATACTTATTCGGACAAATTTAATAGGGGGTAAGGGGCAATTACCAATCATTGCAACGAAGAAGAGCTTGATACGGAGAGGTGGGCATGATAGCCTCGTTTGGCGAAGCAAGCCCTATTTAGCTGGCTTTTTGGCGCAAAGAATCATGCCCATAGAGGCTCCTTGTCAAGCTACTTATACGCCCCTTATACTTGAAAAGAGCTATTTATTCCCCTTAAAAAAGCTGTCCAATTCTGTTGCCATTCCATAATAGACAATGCCATCTCTAATTCTACGAATTAATCCTACCTTATCATTTTCTACTATAACTACCGAACCTCTATTTCGCATTAATCGTAACCTCTCATTCATTCAAATCTTTTTAAAGTATTGCGCCCGATTGTTGAAGATCGTTTTTCTTATTGAACTAACGCATCTGATCGTTAAGTGTAACTCTTCACGATTACTTGATATTATATAGATGAATAGAAAGATAAATTATAATTTAGTTTAGTAAAAGTAGGTTATTTATATTATTCTCTTATAATTTTTCAAAAAGGAGAGTTTATGAAAAAGATTGTTTTTGTATTAACGATATTTATATTATTCTCAGGATTCACAACACAAAGTTATGCTCTGTCAGATTCGAAATCTGCGGCAATACAAGCGTTGCTAGATGATGCCTCTCGTATATCAGGTGTGCCGGGAATGTCAATCTCAATACTTGCTGATGATGAAGTGTTCTACTTTTCTTCAGGGTATGCTGACCGTGAAAAGGGGTTGTCTGCAAGTGAAAATACACTCTATGAGTTAGCCTCGGTCAGTAAAGCTTTTACCGGTATGGGTATTATGCTGTTGGAAGAGCAAGGGCTGCTCTCAATGACTGACCCTGTCCAAAAATATTTACCTTGGTTTACGTTAAAGTATCAAGGGAAACCTGTTGATATGCAAAGCCTTACACTAAATAACTTTCTTCATCATACCAGTGGTCTAACAAATATTAGGCATACTCAAAATATTCCACAAGGCAATACACCGAATATGTTGCAAAAGACTGTGGAAATGCTCGTAGATGCTGAATTGGAGTTCCCTCCCGGTGAACAGTATAACTATGGAACTGTTAATTATGACGTATTGGGTTTGGTTATTGAGATTGTGTCGCGACAAAGCTATGAAGACTTTATGAGGGAACAGGTATTTCAGCCGTTAGGTCTTCACCAGACGTATGTTTATAAAGAAGATGCTCAAGCCACTGGACAGTTGGCACAGGGCTACCGTTCTTCCTTTTTTATGACAACTCCATTTAAAGCTCCGGATTATGCTGGGAATAAACCCGCAGGCTACATCATTTCTAATACAAAAGATATGGCGCGTTGGATGGGCATACAGATGGGTATTGTGCAGGACATACCCGAAATATTCCACACGGTTATCGAAAAATCACATAGGGGTGATATGTCTGTTTCGGCTGTCAACGATATGTATTATGCGGCAGGTTGGTCGGTAAACGCCGACCAAACGATTATAGGACACACTGGGGGCAATCCAAATTTCAGAACCGAAGTAGCCATACTGCTAAATGAACGAACAGCCATCTGCTTGCTGAGCAACGGTGCAAATACCAATATAAACCTGGTACTAAAAGTTAAAGATATATTAGACGGCAATCTAACTCAGTCATATGAAATAAGCGGCACACAGCTTTTGGATATCATTTTGTCGTCTATCACTATTATTCTTTGCCTATTGGCCGTTCTGCTATTTCTCTTAGGATTACGCAGAAGGAAAACGAATGAGCAGCAGCCAATGACAAAAAAGAGAATAATCGTAACAGTTATTTTCCTGATCGCTACAATTGCCCTGGGTATACTGTGCTGTGCTTTCGATTGGTCAACGATACTTATTTGGCAAACATATAGTGTTCTTACAGCTTTGATTTCGTCAGCATTATTAACAGCAAGCATTACATGGTTTGTATACACTCACCGATAAAATACCTCGCTCCCAACATAAACATAATTTTAAGTAATTGAGTCAATTTCATAATACGTATTTTTAAAAAATCATAGACGTGCAGAATATTGAATGATTTCTTAAAAAAACGAATGAAATACCTTATGATGC
>NZ_JBNNLZ010000055.1:0-3384 GCF_050272295.1 Lysinibacillus sp. NPDC048646 | reverse complement strand
CCAGGATCAAACTCTCCATAAAAGAAATTTGATAAGCTCAAATTGTTTTGCTGGCATCAATTTTGATGTCCAAAATTTTGTTTCGTTCACTTACCAAAGTTAGCTACTAAAAACTTTATTGATTACGTTTTGCTTGTTCAGTTTTCAAGGTTCATTTACCTTAACTCTTTTCGTTAAGAGCTAACTTTTATATAATAACATGTTATCAATATAATGTCAACCTGTTATTTTATTTTTATATTGTTGTATTGTTGTAGTTACATGTCGTAACAGCAACTTTCTTATAATATCATCTACTTTGTAGAACGTCAATAGTTTTTATTATTTATTTAAAGTAATACTAGTTTTCATATTCTAAACCTTGGCCAGGTCTTTAGAAATTGTATAGTACGATTTCTTCCTATCTCTAATAAGGTTTCCTTTGTCTCTTCATTCAAATCAAATTGTGTAGCACTATAATCATCTACCGGGATAAAAATAATATCCCTTTCATGTCTTCTTGATATATATCTTTCATCATGTGCTCCCTTCATTGTTGCAAATAATGCTTCAAATAAATTTAAGCCATTTTTTATTTCGTGCGGGCATTGTTCTTCGCTACGGCGGCTTAATTTAAGACCTATTATCGGCCGCACCTTACGTCCATTGCCATCATCAAATATCCATAAAGGAAAGTTACTTAATACCCCGCCATCAACAATAACAGATTCACCCTTTCCAGTTTTTAATGTAACTGGTTCAAAAAAAAATGGTATTCCACAACTCATACGTAAAGCACATGCTACGGAAAAATTCTCTGCATCGATATGATACTTTTGCAAATCATCTGGTAATACAATCATTCTACCATTAGTTAAATCTGATGCTACTAATTTCAATGAATCTTTGGGCAAATCGCCAAAAGTATAAACACCTTTAACCGCTAATTTTTGAAAGAACCATTTTTCCAATGCTTTTCCTTTATATAAACCTAAATGATTATATACATTCACCCATTTCATAAATGGTAGTGGTAGAAATGTTTTCCGAGGGTCTAATAAAGAAGGTACATCTAACTCTTCTAACATACATTCAATCTCTTTTCCACTATATCCGGCAGCAATAAATGCAGCTAATATAGCCCCAGCACTCGTCCCGGCTACTCTCTTAAAACGGAAATTTTGATCTTCTAGAACTTGATACGCCCCAACCAATGCAAAACCCTTTAAACCTCCACCAGAAAAAACGCCATCAATCCACAAAATTCCCTCTCCTTTTTCAAGTAATCTTTACATTATAAGAATTAAATAAAGAAATTAGAACTTACCAAGAGATTAATGTCAAATGAACGATGGTTTCTACTTCATATAAAATAAAAGACCAAAATGAATTGAGCTCTGTTAAATACAGTGCTCAATCCTAGATACTTGTTTAACAAGGCTATATTTATTATAAAATAAATTATTTGATTGACTTTGAAACTTTTTACAATCTAGCATATCTTTCTTTAATGTAAATTACTCTTGTTTAATTAGTCGAAGCAATGTTACTGTACTCGTTATTCTTTGTTTCTTCCATTGAACTACAATTTATAAAATTACATGTATAGAGTTTTTTCAAAGTCACACACGTTAAAACTAATTGGCCTTCCATTTTAACCTCTAAAATTTCCAAGCAATCTTATGCAGTTACAGAGTCTTTAATTGTATTGAACTGTTCTACTTCTAATTTTAATAAAAGTACGTTCTCCTATAAAACAGGTGCAGAACGTAACTAAAGGTATTTATCATATTCAAAACTTAATAACTATCACAAATGCTTGAAACAATGGAAAATGCGATTCAAAGATGTTGCTACGGAATATTTGCAACAAAATTTGAGCTGGTATCATTTCTTAGATGCACTAGCTTTTTGATTCGGATAACGTATTCACACATGTGCAGTGGAGAGTTGCTTCCATTAAATGAAACGAACTTTACGATTCCATCAAGAAAAATGATAGCGTAACAAGGTCTTTTGGGATTAATTGTAGAAATAATATTATAATGAGAAAACGGAAAATTTGTTCTTATTAAATAATTGGGCAAAATTTGTGTAAGGCGGTGGCAGATGCAAAAGATTTGATAGTTGCGTTAGTCATTGCATTGCTTACTCCACTTTGTACAGTACAAATCAAAATGCAACTATAAGAAAAAAGAATCGAAAACTATTTGATAGAAGATATGGCTTATCATAAGGAAGCTATAAAATCTATTGAATCCCAAATGGTACTTTGCTGGTCTTCCAAGTTACTGGGTAAACGTTATTTTTTCAGATGAACCAAATGTCGTCTATGTTTATTTTGCTCATGATAAAGACCATTCAGGACCATTTGAGCATTATACAATTGATGGACCTACTCTTTCGACAGATCAATTAAAGCACTTTAAGTCTTACGAATAAACTTTAAAACGTGCATTTTTTTATTATTTGCTACTCGAAATTTAATGGTATTTGAGAATAAAACGATATGCTCTCTATTAGGTAGATAAATTTAAAAATAAAATTGGGATTATTTTTTATGGGTCGCAGTAAACGCACATATGAATGGAGATTGACCGTTCTAGATTTAATAAGTAAAGGTCATTATTCTATGAAAGATTTAGGCAAACAATTCGAAGTATCTGCCACAACTATTGAACGATGGAAGATCAAATACGAGACGTTAGGACAAGTTTCGCTTCGAGAAGCTACTTTATGTATAAGATATCATAAAGAACTAAAATCAGCAGTTATAGAAGAATATATAGCTGGAGAACTTTCCTTTATGCAAACCATATCTAAATATGGGATTACGATTGAGTCTGTTTTAATAAAATAGATTAAAAGTTTACCATTCATAGAGATTTAAAAGATTCGGATAAATGGATGTATCAATTTATTACTAATAAAAGAAAAATAACATTACAAGAACGTATTGAAATCGTTTCCTACTGCCTAAAACAACAGAGAAACTATCAATTAATAGCAAAGGCCTATCAAGTTTCTTATCAACAGGTATGCCAATGGGTAAAGAAACTTGAAGCAAATAGTGAAGAAGCTTTACGAGACAAACGTGGTGGAACAAAAGCAGAAATAGAATTAACACCTGATAAAAAAATTGAAGTTAGAAATGAAATGATTAAACGGCTTAAGCCTAATAGAATTTAGGACTTAAGCCGTTTAAAGTTTTATTAAATTCCCACTATCTACTTGACCCAGAGCAGTTCAAAAACTCCAATATGCTTATTAATTTCATACAAACAAACAATCAAGTTAAAGAGAGCTTATAAAAAAAACAGCCAGCAATCAGCTGACTGTTTTGGATGCCTAGCGACGTCCTACTCTCACAGGGGGAAGCCCCCAACTACCATCGGCGCTAAAGAG
>NZ_JBNNLZ010000054.1:0-5167 GCF_050272295.1 Lysinibacillus sp. NPDC048646 | reverse complement strand
TCTTCGATATAACCCTTCAGTTCCGAAAGGAACTGTCTAGCCTTTACCTGAGTAATGTGACCATTCTCAATTTAAACTAGAAACATTTCGCACAATTAACCTGCCCCGTTAGTGGATACCAAAATCTACCCGACATATTGAAGAATTAACGAATACAATGCTATGGAAAGTCCTAAAATACTCGCTTTCATTTTAGATGGATGATTTCTTTCACTACGAAACAAGTAAAAGAAGACTACTATAAATCCCAAGGGAATCCATAGCTGAAAGACACCTTCTTTTGTTCCGAGAGAAAAAATTGGAGCAATGTAAGTGCTAATTAGAAAGTACAAGAAAATCGTAAAACGTCTTGTTTCTAATTGCTTGCTCCACCTTACTAAAAAGAAAATAATAATTATTGCGATAATCGTAATGTGTAAAGGGGGTAGAACAATAGCAACGTCCCCAAATTCGAATTCCATTCTGCATAGCCCTCCTTTTTTATAGTGTATCACCATTTATCGTAAAAATTTGTATTTTTCATATGAAGTCATATCTTCCTTCGTAACTTCCCTAACCTGCTCCGTTAGCCATCCATCAAGCGAAAAAATTAGCACTTCACCACAGAATACGAAAGATAATAAAGTTCTTTCATGGGAGTTGAATAAACAACAATCTTTTAGAAAACAGCCATAAGGAAAAACGCTTCCATCTGGATACTAATGGATATAAACACTTTTGTCCATGCATTCACCACATTAACATATCTTATACTCTGTTAATATCCATGAACATGAGTAAACCCATTCATACCAATACTTTGCTTCCCCTTCAACTATTGAGCTTTACAGTGTCTTATAATGTAAATGTCTTTAGTGTGTGAAAGTGTCATGAAATAATTGAATGACTTATGTTGCCGTAAATGAGCAAAATAAAAAACACCCCAATTCTTCGAGATGTTTAGTATAGTAATTTCTTATATGCTGCATCTATTGCTTCTTGGTTTATACCTATTTACTTCCTAGTAATGTACTCTGTACTATGATTAAATATACCCTGTAATAGTGCAATATCATTTGTTTCTTGATACAAATGATAGCCAAACGTCTTCCTTAGCGTATGTGTACCTATTTCATCTAAACCGCATGCATGTGCAGCTTCCCGTCGACAAATATAACTTGAACATTTTATGAACATTTTATTAAAATCTATACTCTTTTAAAGAGTAAATAACCGAGTGATAAGATTTTTACTACATTTAGAATCTTTTATCAACCTCTTTCGCAAGAAAACATATTCATTTAATAGAACTATTACCATATTAATGCATAGTTTGCTTAATTTTAAATCCATAGCTATCATACTAGTTGTAAGTATTTTCATACAACAAAAAAGTAAGGAGACTAGTTATATGAACACTAAATTCAAAAAATTAAGTAAAAGTAAAAAGGGAATAACTGCTGCCATATTAGCAGCTGGAATCATGGGGATTTCAATGGCACCAAATGCATCTGCCCATGGGTTTGTTGAGAAACCAGCTAGCCGTGCCGCTTTATGTAGCCAAAGTTATGGCGGGCTTAACTTGAGTTGTGGAAACATTATGTATCAGCCACAGAGCTTAGAGGCACCAAAAGGATTTCCACAAGGTGGACCAGTTGATGGAAAAATTGCATCTGCAGGAGGTCTGTTTGGTGGCATTCTCGATCAGCAAACTACAAATCGCTGGTTTAAGAATACGATTACAGGGGGATCAAATACCTTTACATGGAAGTACACTGCGTCGCATTTCACAAGCAAATGGCACTATTATATTACAAAAAAGGGATGGGATCCTAATAAACCATTAACTCGTGCTGATCTTGAGCCAATTGGAACTGTTGAACATAACGGTACTGATGCAACAAATAATCTAACGCATACAATTAACGTACCAACTGATCGTAGTGGCTACCACGTTATTTTAGCTGTTTGGGATGTATCGAATACTTCAAATGCTTTCTATAATGTCATTGATGTTAATTTGGTGAATAATGGGGATACAGATAAAGAAGCTCCAACTCAGCCAAATGGATTACATGCAACAAAAGTTACTTCTAACAGTGCTGAGCTAAAATGGAATTCTTCTACAGACAATGTGGGTGTAAAAGAATATCAAGTATTACGTGATGGTAAAGCAATTGGCACTGTACCGGGAACTACATTCACAGATAAAAATTTAAAAGCGGATACAACATATACATATACAATAAAGGCAGTGGATGCAGCTGGAAATGTTTCTAAAGAAAGCGCGTCTACAGTTGTAGAGACAATGAAAGCAGTTCCAGATACGGAAGCACCAACGCAACCAACTACACTGCACACGATGGCAGTAACATCATCAAGTGTAGATTTAATGTGGAGTGCATCAGAGGATAATGTAGCAGTTGACCATTATGTTATCTATCGAGAAACACCAGTAGGACAAATGACTGCAGTTGGAACATCAAAAACTACATCTTTTATGGACATGAATTTACAAGCCAATACAACTTATAAGTACGCAGTCACTGCTGTTGATGCAGCTGGTAATGAATCTATTAAAAGTTCTGTTTTAACTGTGACTACAAAAGAGCAAGGGGCGTCTTATGAGCAATGGAGTTCATATAAGGCGTACACAAAAGGTGATAAAGTAGAGCACCAAGGTAAAATATATGAAGCTGTTCAAAGCTATCAAGGATATGGAGATCCAAATTGGATATCTGCATTATCTTTATGGAAAGAAATTAAATAAAAATAGAGTCCTAAAAATCCTAAAAAACCTTGCTTATTGCAAGATTTCAGACTATCGACAAAAGGCATTGAGAAGTTCACTCTCAATGCCTTTTGTCATTTTTTTTGTTCATCAAAGGCATTCTCCTACCAAAGAGAACATACTCTTCGTGCAATATTCTTCTCCTTCCTTAATTCTAGTGTTTATTCGTTATCGAATAATCTTAATTCAGGCAAGAAGGCAGTAATTCCGTACGGTTTCTTACGTTAACTATTAAAAGCCCAGGCTCAAAATTAATTTGAGTACCTGGACTTTTTTGGGTTGGTTACCCTATGACAAGATTACATTGCTAGAATACTACATCGTTCTGAACAAAAACTGAACAAAGTTCTTCTCCATTTTCTCCACAGATTTTTTAACAGTTTGAATAGTTCTCTTGATTCGCTGATACTGTTGGTTGGCTTGTAATTCTTGATACCTTGTTTTGATTTTTTCAGTAATCCTGTTACTTAAAAATAAAAAGTGTATTCCTTTTTCTCAATATTTAGAAATCATTACAATTATCAGAAGATATCTTCCGACACTAACATTGCCAGACAGCCATTGAGCTATCGTTAGCTACCTAAATAGCTCTCGCCGTATTAGGTGTTTCTACTACGGTATTCTGTCTTGGGATATAGGTTCACCTTTGTTTACAGATTTTCTTTTGATAAATTTTCTAGTAATCAATCCACACATTTCTTTTATTTATAGAAACATGATTAATAAGACTAGAGAATGTAACAGAATACTGCATATTATGAAATGTAATCTGCAGATTATAATTCTTTAATTTTGAGGAGGTGAATATTACATGCCTTTAACTACTGGTCCAATTGAAAATTCAGGAAATCTACCAGCTAATGCCTCTAGCGTTCGTATCAAAGTTCTCAATCTCACTGGAGGTCTACTAACTGGAGTAGTCCGAGTTTTTAAACTTAACGGTACAAGACAATTACTATCAACAACTGCTTTTGCAGCAAATGCTAATGCTTCTACTTTTGTAACTCCAGGTGTAGGAGGTGCGTTTCAATATGAAGTTGAAATTGCTCCAAATCAAACTGGCGGATTATATAGCGTTTACGGGCGAACAGCATCAGGTGTTATCATTGATGCCCAACGGTTTGTGAACTCAGAATTAACACAGATTCTTTAATTTTATAAACAGATTTTAACTGTTAAAGTCGTGAAAGCCTTATACTCAGTTATAAGGCTTTTCATTTTCATCCATTTACCTCCAACTCGTCTCCCCTACTGCACGATATCTTTTAAATATTGACTTAGCCAACCTGCGCAAATTACTAATCTGTTCAAGCTCTTTCCCAATACTTTTCAACTGCCGATATACCCTCTGCATTTTTTAATAGAATCATAGGCTTTTTCAGACATCCTTTGCAATGAAAGGTTTGTGTTGGGGTCGTCACACAACAGAAATGGATTATTATATTCATCAAAACTTATTATTTACTTTATTATCCGCTTCCAATAAAATGTGAATATATACATATAAAAGGAGTAATTAACATGAATCCGTGGTTACAGACCATTCTGGGGGTAGTCATAATATTTGGCTTCAGTTTAACATTGAATCAATTGATGGAACCTGGTATTTTAAGCAATTTATTCAAAGGCTTAGTTATTTCAATTGTAATACTTGTGAATAATTTCAATTACAATAAAAATACCGAACACAAAATACACCAAGACAGCCATTAAGTTTCTTGGTCATACCAAAAAATTCATAATCTATTTGTGCATTAAGCTTCAATCTTTCTCCCACAATATTCAATATTGGTACGCATTGTCTTTAAGGAGCTGGTAGCCAATAGGTATTCATGAGTAGATCGTAGCCCATTCTGACACCTTTAACTTTGGCGGCGGTGCTTCTAACTAGCAATCTTTTGAAACAGCGTTTGCTTTTGCGTCATCTTCGACTACCTCCGCAACCTATTTTCTACTATTCCAACTTGTTCAACTTAGAGGAGAATAATGAATTAATTATTATTTTTAGTCAAGGTATATATAGATACGCATAGAAAACTTAGTCCAACCAAAAACATAATCCCACCTAAAGTAATATCGACCAGAATAGATCCATTTTGCATTAATAATGCTTCATCCGAATTTACACTTCCCCCCATTGACTGTATATACGAAAAAGTAGAATCTTTAGCATTCTCAATACAATTTGTAATTTTAATAAAACCAAACAAAGTTAGAATGACTGAAACTATTAATGTTGAAAAATGTTTATACTTATTCATACTTCCCCCCTCATGTATCAACTTACGCAAGTGCCTTATTAATACAGATAGGTAAGCCTTTGAAGTTATCGCTGGCTTTTCCCCCTGTTCACACCGTACGTGCGACTTTCACCGCATACGGCGTTCCAACTAATCC
>NZ_JBNNLZ010000053.1:0-5637 GCF_050272295.1 Lysinibacillus sp. NPDC048646 | reverse complement strand
GCTAGATGGAACGCGGAATGCTTGGAAACTGGCACGTTCCGTGTGGAGTAGGGGAAAAGCTGGAGATAACTTCAAATGCTTACCTATTACTAACGGATAGTTGAAGAAGGATAATTCAATGCAAGGTAGAATATAAGTTTAAAAACTAAAATATATGTGCTTTTGTGGCTCCGTTTTAAGATGTATGAAACCAAGAAAAAATCGTCGTCTTTAATGAGCTGCAACACTTTTCTGGTAGATTGTGCGTCCATTAAATGGGATGCAGCTCAATATTTTGGAGATTTTTTTTTCATTTAAAATTTAATAATAGGTTAGATAAATCATTAACTCGGCAATGTCTAAAATTATAAAGAAAATAATCCTGTCTTGTTGGAGTAATTCTTAATAGACCCGCGGAACGAAGCAGTAATAAATGATGATGGATATTCCCTTTAGTCATCCCCATCAATTGAACAAGTTCAGTGAATGTTTTACTTTCTTCTTTCATACTACTAAGAATTTGTAATCGTTTATCTTCCGCTAATGCTTTGGTAATAAGTAATGTCTCATCTCTTACACTCATTAAACAAGGATAAGTAAGAACTGCTTTTTCATTGAAAATATCAATTAAAGATAAAGGGCGGAAATGCCAAGTAGGGGCAAGAACAACTTCTGTGACTTGTAAATTTTCAATATTGAATCCTTTTGTTATGGTTTCAATTTCACTAAAGGGATGTTCGTTTAAGGATGCTAGAACAACATTCTTAATATTATGAGTTAAAATTGGAGATATCATTTCCTCAATATCAATAAAATATTCCTGATACCATTTTGATAAAATCAATAGATGTTTTTTCCTTCTCCTATCTAGGTCAACGGGCATTCCCCTTTTTGCGCTCACATAAGGTGCCAATAACTCGTACATTTCCCCTAATGGTAGTTCAGAAAGCCATAAGTGATATCCTTTAAAATTGTTATACGGGCAATGTTGAATTAAATGTACCGATAAATCTTCAAAATGCAGATCCTCCAACTCCGTTATTTCCTTATCCAATCCCTTGGATATTTTATGTTTAGTTTCTTCATACCAATCTTTTGAAATAGCTAAGTATTTTAGATGAGTTTGTCTCTTATAAAGTGACAGGCTAAGAAGTACTTCATAAGCTATTGAGTCAAGAACCTTAATATTCATAAAACTTCTCCTTATAAATTTTAAATTCAGTTTAACATATATTGACTAAAATTTTTAGTTCAATTAATATTGAACTAAATGAGGAGGGGAAATATGGAAATGTATCAAACTGAGAAACTGGTGGATATTGTTTATGGTCAAACGGATGAACGAGAGTTAAGACTTGATATTATTAAACCGGTAGGAGCAGAAGGATTTTTTCCTGCTATAATTTATGTACACGGCGGAGGATGGATGTCAGGTGATAAAAGTAAAGTAGGTGGTGAATGGAATGCCTCTTTCGCAAAATATGGGTTTGTATGTATTAATATTAATTTTCGGTTGAGTGGAGAAGCAATTTTTCCAGCTCCACTACAAGATGTAAAACAAGCAATTCGTTGGGTTAAATTAAATGCAAAAAATTACAATATTGACGAAAATAAAGTGGGTATTTGGGGGCATTCATCAGGAGGACATTTAGCCACTCTAGCAGCATTAAGTGCAGATCATCCTGAATTTTCTTCTAAGGGACAATTCATATCGGAAAAGGTTAATGCAGTTGCTACCTTGGCGGGTCCAGTAGATTTACTTGAAATGGGAGGATGGCATAATAATCCGAATTCTCCAGAATCAAAATTTCTGGGTGGGAGTGTTCAAGAGCAAAGTGTAAAGGCAAAACTAGCAAATCCTATTCATTATATAAAAGGGGACACCCCACCAGTATTAATAATTCAAGGAAGTTATGATGAAATCTGTCCCGTTCAACAAAGTCAACTTTTATATAAAGAATTGCCAAATGCATCATATCTCGAAATTAAAGGTGCAGATCACGATTTTGTGGGTGGTATATTAACTTTAGATGATGTATTAAGCGTAGTAAGGTCGTTTTTCAAGAGAAATCTTAAAACAGATTTAATTACCAAGGAAGAACTGGCTAAACATCGTGAAGAAGTTAATAAAGTTATGAATTGGTTTAAAGAAAAAAGCAAATAGTGTTTTTTCCCTATTAGAAAAATTTGTTACAGGTATAGATTAAATAAATAGATAAAGTTTGTGAAGAAGTGCACTTAAATAAAAGGGGCTTTACTTCAATAGCGATCTTCCACAATCGGGCGCTTTCCTGGAATAAGGAAAGTGCTTTTTTCATTAAAGGGCCATACTATTTGAATAACATTTTTTTATGGCACGTACCAAACGACGCTTTGGGAACTTTAAGTTTCAGCATTTTAATACGTGATTATGTAAAATTTTGGATTAATTATTATTTTCACAGGTTATTTTATATACAAAACGCAATTGAATTAACACAAGGTTTATTGTTATCTTTGTAGAATCTAATTACTATAATAAATTGCGGTGAAATTCAATTATATAAAGGGAGTGTAAAGGTGGACCTATTACTTTGGATAACTATTGGTTTCATAATAATTGGATTTGTTGTTCTCAATTCTATGAAAAAAGATATGGAAAGTAAGGTTGCTTTTATAAAAGCAAATATGGAAGACGAGGAAAATTCATCAAAAGCTAAATCCGTAATTTGGTGGATATGGAGTACCACTGCTTGGGGGATAGTGAGTATGTTTCTTGTTGTTTGGTGTTTTCATAATCACTTTGGATAACTGTTGCTTTTCAAAATTATTCAAAGTGTGTTATTTGAATAAAAACCTGTAAATTTGACGCTTTAAACCTGCATTTTTTAATCGTTCCTATACTTCAATTATAGGGGCTTTAGTTGAAAACGATCTTCAACAATCGGGCGCTTTCCTTGAATAAAGAAAGGGTCTTTTTCTGTTAAAGGGCCAGATTATGGAGTGGCTTTATTAATTATTTCGTTAAGATTGTGAAGAAATGTACTTATGCCAACGTGGCAGCTTAGTTTAACGGGAAATGTTATAATATTATCAAAATTTAGGAAATGGAGTTTAGGAAATGAAGAGTATTAAAAGATTGATTCAAGTCATCTTAGCAAGTACATCAATCCTAATTCTTAGTGGGTGTTTCTCTAAAGATGATCTGAATCAACCAATACAAGAATATTTAAAAACAAACTATGGAATACAAGATGAGTTTTCTATTATTAAGACAACTAATAATTGGTTTGAAGGTATTGACCATCGAACTAATATCGAAATGAAAAAGCCGTATCGTGCTTATCCGTCCTTAATGATTGAAAGAGATACTTTGAAAATTTTAGAAGATGATAGTGACGATATCTATCTCAAACAATTCAAGGGCGCATATATTGAGCAACATCCAGAAGTAGTTCAAGTAATGAAACAGATTATAAAAAAATATGGGTTAGTGAAATATCCCAATAAAGCTGTCCCAGAAGAAAATGGTCCTATTCGTATATTTCCTTATGACAACATTGAGTTAAATATAAATAATTCTCAAGAGCTACTTGATAATTTTAAAAAGACTCAAAAGATTGATACTACTGGACTTTTACCTACATTAATACCAAGTGACCCCCGACGTGAAAATTATAATAGCAGGTATGTAGGTGTGGTGAATTTTCAATTTGAATTTGACATGAATAAAAATAAACATCCTATTCCAAAGGCCAAAGATCTAATTGAGGACTTTCAAAAAAGTGGGATATTAACAAAAGGGATATACAACATAGATATGTTAGTAGATGATTCAAATCCAGATCATTATGTGGGATGGGAATATAATAATGTAGCTTTGTTTGAAGTCGATGAAAATGGTGAGTATACAATAATTGCTACTCCTAAATATGATGATTTAGATAGAACTTACTACTATGGTGATTACGCAGCTGCAAAAAATATAAAATAGAATTTTAGGTTGAAGTACTTAATTGGAATTGACTAAAAATACACATAGTGCTACCCCTATTAGTAATAAATTTCCTCATATTTACTTATATCGAGAAAAGCTCGAGACAGGAACGGCGCATGATATTGAATTATTACAAAGTCCAATCATACATTTAATTATATGGATTAAATAATTATTTTCCCAAAAAAACTATTGGGATTTAAGGGGATAGAATCTTCTTCAACTAATGATAAGTTAGTTAAAGAAGACATGTGCTTATTATCTTCCACAAAACCAGCTAATAGTTGTCAATAATTTTCATTAAAAATAATAAAAATATCATGTTATACTAAATTTGTGTATACCAAATAACCGTCCAAATACTTGATTTGGAAAGTTCAGGTCTACTTAGTTAAATTGTTAAATCAAGCTAAGTCTTGGAAAGAAGTTTTGCTTTTTAAAAGTGCATAAATCCAATGTAAGAGTTTGTTTGCACAAGCTATTACAGCTACTCTAAATGGTTTTCCTTCTTCCCGTTTTTTATCATAAAACGCCCGTAATTTCTTATTACGAGGAAGGATTTCATCTGTTGTTTTCTGTTTTCGACAGTCACGAATAGCACATTTAACAGCCATATACAAAGCTTGCCGTAGTCTGCTAGAGCCTCTTTTGGTTATTCGGTTGTAAGTACCTTTGAATGTACCAGATTCAAAGACAATTGGATCAAGACCGGCAAATGCGACTAGTTTCTTAGGATGATTAAACCTTTCAATTTCCCCAATTTCTGATACAATCGTGGCAGCGATTTTTTCTCCGATACCGGGAATTGATCGGATAATCTTAGATTCTTCAATACTTTTTGATAAAACATCTATCTCATTTTCAAGCATGGATAGATGTTTTTTATATTCAAAGAGCATATTGATATACATATCTAAGCTTAGGGCAAGACTAGAATATAAAGCCTTCTGAAAAGGGTTTCGAGCTGCTGCAGTCATTAGCTTTTCAGCCTGTTTGTTTGCCCATTGTAAAGAACGAGAATTACAGAATTCTTTTATTTTAGTTGCTAATACTTCATTATTGGCTTTCAATATATCCTCTGAAGTAGGAAATGCATGTAGTATTTTCAAAGAAACATCCG
Organism: Lysinibacillus sp. NPDC048646; assembly: GCF_050272295.1. Lineage (NCBI taxonomy): Bacteria > Bacillati > Bacillota > Bacilli > Caryophanales > Bacillaceae > Lysinibacillus > Lysinibacillus sp. NPDC048646. The sequence continues at coordinate 562 of NZ_JBNNLZ010000053.1, read as the reverse complement.
AATATAAGTCTCCAAAAACATTACTATATTCAGGAAAAACTTGATCTAAAACTGCCTGAAATTGTAGTTTCGTTTGTACAAACATGCCTGTAATATTATCGTGCTGTCTCGTAAGATTACGTAAGTTCGCAAGTTGGATACCACGCTTTTTATAAGGCTCTAAATCCTCCTTATAATACAGCTCGCAGAGATGATTAGCATCAATGACATCTGTTTTTACCTTTCGTAAACTAGAACTTTTTGCTTTATAAGAGATGAGTGGGTTTACGATAATTATTAAATAGCCTTTGTCCTCAAAATATTGAACAATTGGTGTGTGATAATGGCCTGTTGATTCCATAACAAGAGGGGGACGCTCTCCTGAAATATCTTCTAATTCTTTAATAAAATCTTATAAACTAGCTAACCCATCAAGATCATGTTTTACGTAAGCCCGTATTCAAATAACGCATATAAACACGCAGCATCTCCCGGTACTATAAAGGTATCAATTAAAGGAGGTGCCTTTCATATGCCACAGCAAAAATTAACGATTATCCCCGTCACATTATATCCCGAACTT
>NZ_JBNNLZ010000052.1:0-5654 GCF_050272295.1 Lysinibacillus sp. NPDC048646 | reverse complement strand
AGGGGGAAGCCCCCAACTACCATCGGCGCTAAAGAGCTTAACTTCCGTGTTCGGTATGGGAACGGGTGTGACCTCTTTGCCATCATCACTAGACTTGCACATGGATGTGCTGGCTTCTGCGTTGCAACATGGATGTTGCGCTTTTAGCAAAAGTTCCTATTTACGACCTTTAACATACTATGTATTACTTATATCTTAAAGTTCTTTGTTGTTTTGAAGTTGTTTACCTGTCCTTCAAGACAAGAATTATTGTATAACGTTTTTCAACATTGTGCAACACTTTTTTATAAAAAAAAAGAAATTCTTACTTTTTGAAGATATTTTTGTTATGTAAGAGAATTTATCACTCTGCTACTTATTATATCAATTGTTTTTTCAAAAGAAAACATTTTTTTAAATGTAAAAAATATCCACTAGCTGCATATTGATATATTTACTCTAATCATAAACCCATCATGTGTTAGCTACAGAAAAACTCAGGCTAGTAACAGTACTTCTTACTGTAATGCCTGAGTATCTTTCTTGGAAAGAAAAACATTCCTATCATAATATAGCAATATTTTTTATCTATACTTTATTTAACGTTACTATTTAAATATTAGTAAGTGCTACTAATATTTGGTCAATTTCTTTAAAAGTTGTTTTTTGTCCAAAAGATATTCTGAAAAATTGGCGAGCTTCTCCCATAGTATAGCCCATCGATAAAATTGCTTTCGTGCCTGATTCGCTATGTATATCACATGCACTACCTGTAGATATACATATACCCGCTTCATTTAATCTTAATAATACATATTGTCCTTCTACATTCTCCATCAGAATGCCACATATATTTGGTAGTTGCTTCCCACATTCGATCATGCGGCATGTTTTTGGTAAATTTTCTTGTAAATATGAACGTAATGCCTCATAATTCTGTAGCTTGTAATGAAAATCTTCTATTGCTGTTGCAAACGCTACGATGGCTGGCGTATCCAGTGTTCCTCCTCTTAAACCATGCTCATGAGTCACACCTGGCGTTAAAGGAGCCACACGAATTTTCGGGTTTATAAAAACAGCTCCACAGCCTTTTGGTCCAGCAATTTTATGTGCTGAAACCGTAATAGCATCCACCTGCTGTTCGAAAGTTACTTTACAAAATGATTGTACACAATCTACATGAAAAAATATATCAGCTTCCTTAGCAATAGTTGCGATTTCATCTACGGGTTGAATTGCACCTATTTCTGAATTAACATGTTGGATTGTAATAAGCGCTGTATCATCTCTTATCACTTCACGTATTTGCTCCACTTGAATACAACCATTTTGTTGTAAAGGTAACTTTGTCACAACAAAACCCATCTTCTCAAGTGTATTTAATGCTGCATGAACAGATGTATGCTCTGCTTGCGAGGAAATAATATGTTTTCCTTTCTTTGAAGCTAAAGCAAGTGATAAAATTGCCAGCAAATTACCTTCAGTGCCGCTTCCTGTGAAAATTATGCCGTCACTTTTAACTTTTAGTGCATTTGCCACAACACCTCTTGCCTGCTCAACAAAATAATTTGCTTGTCCTCCTAAGTCATGTAAACTCGCACTATTTCCATAGTAACGTTCCGCTACTTCACAATAAGCCTTTAGCGCTGTCGCAGACATTGGTGATGTTGCTGCGTAATCCATATAAATCATCTAGTTCCCTTCCTCTCTATTTACTTCAGTCTTGTTTTCTCTTTTATTTTATGTAAAGATATGTGTCAAGACAACTGTAAAGAAGGTAGAGCTATGAATGTAAAGACAGATGTACTCATTATTGGTAGCGGCATTGCAGCCCTTCAAGCCGCTCGACTACTCGGACAGCAGTTACAAGTACAGATTGTTACAAAGACTTCTGTTGATATGAGCAGTTCTTATCGTGCCCAAGGTGGCATTGCAACCGTCACTGATCCAGAAGATAAAACGACTTATCATATTGCAGATACGTTGACTGCTGGTGAATACCATCATGAAAAGAAACATGTTGAAGCACTTATAAATGATGGAACGAAAATTATACAGCAGTTCCTTAGGGATGGGCTCCCAATCGATCGGGAGCCATCTGGGGAACCAGCGCTCGGTTTAGAAGGCGCACATAGTCATCATCGCATTTTACATGCTGGTGGAGATCGGACAGGGCAAGTATTTATTGATTATTTGCTCAAACAGCTTCCTTCAAACGTAACCATTAATTGTTACGAAATGGCTTATGAACTTCTAATAAATACTGATGGTGCTTGTATCGGCGTACTTACACAAGGAAGGCATGGCATAAAACGATATTTTGCTCATCACGTAATTCTTGCTTCAGGAGGTGCTGGTGCCCTTTATCCATGTAGCTCTAATTATGCGACCAATACCGGTGACGGCATTGCACTAGCATTCCGCGCCGGTGCAGCAATCAGTGATATGGAGTTTATGCAATTTCACCCAAGCCTACTCTGGTGCAATGGTGAAGCGAAAGGACTTGTCTCTGAAGCCGTTCGGGGAGCTGGTGGGATTTTTGTCGATGCACAGCGCCAACCAATCATGAAAGGCGTACATCCACAACTTGATTTAGCACCGCGTCATGTTACAGCCTATACTTTGTTTAAAAAACGTGTTATCGGACAAGAAACATTTATTGATATTTCTGCCATTCAGCACTTTGAAGATAAATTTCCGACGATTGCAAAGCTTTGCGCTGATAATGCCATTGATATACAAAATGGCTTAATTCCTGTTGCGCCAGGGAGCCATTTCTTAATGGGCGGTATTATCGCTGATGATAAGGGAAGAACATCGATCCCAAATCTATATGCCGTTGGTGAAGTCGCATGTACGGGCGTTCATGGTGCAAATCGTTTAGCAAGTAATTCCTTGCTAGAAGGCCTTACTTTTGGACAAAAGATGGCACATGGCATTTTACAAACAGGCTGCAAGCAAAATAATTTCACTGTCGTTTACAAAGTCTATAAGCAACCTATGCCTTCACTATTAACAAAAGAGGACCTACAGCAAACTATGATGCACGCGTTAGGCATTGTACGAAATCCTAATGATATGCAGCAATTTACTAAACAATTGCCATCATTACAATCCCTACAACAAGTTGATATAAGTGGGTTGGAACAACAGGACCTTGAACTTTATATGATGCATATTGTCGCTTCGCTAATGGTTTATGCTGCACTTACACGAACAGAGACACGTGGAGCTCATATTCGTAGTGACAAACCAAATAGTGAGATACTGTGGGCTCAACGCTGGATTATTTTTGAACATGGACAGATGAAAGTGAGGAATACATTATATGAATATCATCAAACTCGAAGAAATGCTCAAGCAATTTTATAACGAAGATATAGGAGATGGAGATTTATCAAGCGAACTCATCTTTACAGCTGATCAAAAGGGCTCTTTTTCCTTTTATGCGAAGGAGAGTGGCATTTTTTGTGGAGCACTTATCATCGAGCACGGTTTTCGACTTCTCGATTCCTCAATGGAAATAACTTTGCGTAAAAAAGACGGTGATGCAGTGAATTCTGGTGATGTACTCGCTGTTGTTGAAGGACCTCTACAAAAGTTATTAATTGGTGAGCGTGTCATTTTGAATCTCATTCAGCGCATGTCTGCTATCGCAACAGCTGCAAATTTGGCAGTGTGTAAAATAACAGGTACAGGTGCAAAAATTTGTGATACCCGTAAAACGATACCTGGATTACGTATGCTCGATAAATATGCCGTTCGTGTAGGTGGCGCCTTTAATCATCGAAGTGGCTTATACGACGCTATTATGCTAAAGGATAACCATATTGCTTTTGCAGGAGGCATTACAAAAGCTGTGCAAGCTGCACGTAGCAAAATTGGTCATACTGTAAAAATTGAAGTAGAAATTGAAACAAAAGATCAATTAGAGGAAGCAATTGCAGCTGGGGCAGATATTATTATGTTTGATAATCGCACTCCTGAAGAAATACGTACGTGGCTCCCAACTGTCCCTGCACATATTGCTACAGAGGCTTCCGGTGGAATTACTCTAGAAAATATCTACACATATGCAGATTCTGGTATTCAATGGATTTCACTTGGCGCACTAACTCATTCGGTGAAAGTCTTTGATATTAGCGCACTTGTGCAAATGAAAGGAGAACATCCACTTGTCAATAACTAATTTACTTCAACAAGCTACACTACTCCCTGAGCATTATCGAACACTATCAAGAACTGATATGGAATCTCGCATTCTAGTTATTAAAAAGAAACTCGGCAGTAAGCTCTTCATCCCGGGACATCACTATCAAAAAGACGAAGTGATTCAATTTGCTGATGCTATAGGAGATTCCTTACAGCTTGCGCAATTATCTGCTGCAAATAAGGAAGCTGAACATATCGTTTTCTGTGGCGTACATTTTATGGCAGAAACAGCTGATATATTAACAACTGATAAACAGCATGTCTATTTGCCTGATATGCGTGCAGGCTGTTCAATGGCAGACATGGCAGACATTTATCAAACAGAACAAGCATGGCCCATCTTACAGCAACTTTTCGGTGATACGATTATACCGTTAACATATGTCAATTCGACTGCTGCAATAAAAGCATTTACAGGACGTCATGGAGGTGCATGTGTAACATCCTCCAATGCAAAGGATATGGTAAAATGGGCATTCAACCAAAAACAACGTATTTTCTTTTTACCCGATCAGCATTTAGGCAGAAATACTGCATATGATTTGGGCGTACCACTTGAAAATATGGCTGTGTGGAATCCACATACCAATATCCTTGAGACAGATCAGTCGCCACAAAACATTCAAGTAATTTTATGGAAAGGACATTGTTCCGTCCACGAAGGATTTACCGTGCAACATACAGAAATCGTTCGTCAGACACATCCAAATATGCGCATTATCGTGCATCCTGAATGTAGCCGTGAAGTTGTTGCGGCAGCAAATGATGCCGGCTCAACAAAATACATTATAGATACAATTAATAACGCCCCTAGCGGTTCAGCATGGGCAATCGGCACAGAAATGAATCTAGTTAATCGTATGATTAAACAACATCCAGATAAACAGATTATCTCGTTAAATAAGAATTTTTGTCCTTGTCTCACAATGAACCGAATTGACCTCCCACATCTACTGTGGTCACTTGAAAGTATTGAACAAGGAAAGCCACATAACCGCATTCAAGTGGATGCTCATACGGCTGTAGAAGCACGAAGTTCACTCGATCGAATGCTGGCACAAGGATAATAAAAGAATCGTCTACCGAAGAAGGTAGACGGTTTTTTGTTCTAAAAAGACAACAATGTTTGAAGTATTACAACATATTCAGATCTATTTTTTCAAAAGTGACTCTTTTTTTAGAATCACTTTACTTTGCACTCAGTACACAGCAACTTGCATAACAGCATAGAGCTTTGTTCCAGTCATATTCATAATGAAAAAAGAATAGATGACTCCTTTTTTAACTGTACAAGCTCCTCCTATCTCCAATACTTAGACGCTTCTTTCATATACTTCGCCACATAAAAAAAAGCACAATAGATGTAATAAACATCTACTGTGCCTTAGTATGACCCCTACGGGATTCGAACCCGTGTTACCGCCGTGAAAGGGCGGTGTCTTAACCGCTTGACCAAGGGGCCA
>NZ_JBNNLZ010000051.1:0-6033 GCF_050272295.1 Lysinibacillus sp. NPDC048646 | reverse complement strand
CAGAGGCTGGTCGGCTTTCCTTCACTTCTACTATAAAAAAATAGTAGCACAAACCATGGCCTAGGTTTGTACTACTAATGTTAGTATGTTTATATTTTCACTTGATTGAAACGAAAGTATCTGAGGTATTTCAGCTAATTTAGATTGTGGGATTGTGGGCTAATGCCTCAATCAGAACTCTACGTGGATTTTTCAATCGGATAAACAAGTACATTTTCTTACAAACTAATGCTATTAACTTTCATATTGTCCCCTAGTTATAAAAAAGACAGGAGAATCTCCTGTCTAAATAAGCATCCCAGCAATCGCTGATTAGCTAATGTGTTGCCGCAACTCTTGCTCATAAACCCATCTCTGCAATATCTTGTCTTCTTGAAGGTACAATTCTTCCTAATCCACCGATGATAAGAGCAATCACAGCCAGATTGGCAAATCCGCAAAGTGCAAAGCTAATGATAACGACACTTTTTTAAGACAGATTAGCAATCTCTGAAGAAAAAGCAGTATAAGCTACAATTCGTTTAATACAAATTTCTGACCTATAAATAAACCAGCTTTCAGTGCTTCTTCCAATGGAACACCGATAAGTAATACAAACGGTGAAAAAATATAGCCTAAGATTTCCCTTCTATTACTTTTTGGCTAATTCAGTCATATAATCGAAGAATGCATCGCGGTTCACATCGTAGACTACATTCACAGGACGTCCATCCGCTGTTTCAACTGTACGACCTTGGCTTGGACCGTCTGTGTGAACAATGCTGCTAATGGTTTGTACTTTAACAAGATCACGATTGCCAACAAATGCGGTTGTTAACACATCCCACAAATAGTATGTAGAGTTCGTTGAAAAATGAACAAGGGGTGGCACCATCGCATAACATTGGCCAAGAAAATCCACACCAATATTTTGGCGTTCTTTAGCCCAACGCTTGCGTACATCTAAAGTTAACGGTACTTGGTTTGTACTTTCAAGCACCACTAAATCAATTTCTATGCCGGTTTCCCATACACGAGCAGCTGCTTCAGGATCCCAAAACACGTTCCATTCCGCTGTTCCATCATGTTCAGGTTCGTGTACGTTTCCTGCTTCACGGAATGTCCCCCCCATCCAAACAAGTCTTTCAATTTTCTCTTCAATTTCAGGAGCTTCATCTAATGCACGAGCAAGATCAGTAAGCGGGCCTGTAAATAATAAAGTTGTTTTTTCTTCAGTTGCTAAAACCGTATCTATTAAATGAAGATGTGCTGGTTTATCCGCCACTGGTGTTACAACTTTTCCAGATTCATTTAAAATCGGTAGGGCATCAACATAAAATGCATGCATACGCCAGTCTTTTGGAAAAGGATTTTTCCCACGAGAATTTGACGCTGCTACGTCAAGACCACCATAACCAAAGCGATCAATAATTTTTCGGCTCGCAAACATTGCTGGTTCTAAATAACAATCTGCTGGAATGACTGAAACACCTGTGAGTTCAACAGTGTCCATTTTTAGTAATAAAAATAGCGAAACAAGATCATCAACTCCGCCATCATGATTAAAGTAAATTTTCCTTTTCATTACTTTCTCGATCCCTTCATGGTGAATTTTTATAAATTGTTGGGGATTCACCCAACTGTTTTCTTGTTGGAACACTCGAATAACGTCACACTTTGTTCCACACTAAGAGCCATCAAAATTTTCCTGAAGTGCCACTTCAAATAATAGCTTATAAACATCTTAAAATATAACAAACGCTACGATAGCTACCAGAACGTTGACTAGGGCATGTGTAAATACAAAAGGAAGAATTAATATCCCTTCTTTCATTTAACATACTACATTATAAGTGGTTAATGACTCCACTACAGTCCTACTATCTTAAATTTTAAATTTATTGATTTCTTCCTTCACTGTCAACGCTTCTTCACTTAATGATTTTGCAACAGCATTAATTTCTTGAATCGTTGCAGCTTGCTCTTCTACTGTCGATGCAATTGTTTCAGATTGCTGTGCAGCATGATTTGCAGAAGAGGACATTTCATTGACCGAAGCCGCCATTTCCTCAGTACTTGCAGAAATTTGTTGCGTAGAAGCAGACACATCCTCGATTTGAGATGTCATATCGCCAATTGCTTTTAAAATTCCATCGAACGCATTTTGAGCGTTTTGAATAAATGTAACACCCTCATCCACATTCAATACTGTTACACTTACGGCCTTTTCTACTTCCTTCGTTTCTTGCTGGATTAGTGCGATTACGTCCACAATTTGATTGGCAGATGCTTTAGATTCCTCTGCTAATTTGCGTACTTCATCTGCTACTACCGCGAAGCCTTTACCATGCTCTCCTGCACGAGCTGCCTCAATCGCAGCATTTAGTGCAAGAAGGTTAGTTTGCTCAGTAATATCAGTAATTACTTTTGTAATATTAACGATTTCAGTCGATTGTGTACTTAGCTTCTTAATTCGTTCATTTGTTGCATTTGAAGATTGTTGGATATTCGACATTTGATTTTCTGCGGTTTGCAACGTTTTTTCGCCTTCGTTTGCAATAGCTTGCGTGTCTACTGCCTTAGAGTGAAGCATTTGAGTAGCTTCAGCAATACGTTGAACTCCTTGGGCTGTTTCATCCATTGCTATTGAACTTTCACGTCCAGAAGCAGCTGCTTGATTATCACTTGCTACAAGTCTTTCGATAAGGTTTGCTATATCATTTGATGAGTGTGAAATTTCATCTGTGCTTGCTGCTAATTGTTCAGCTACTGATGTTGTATGTTCAACATTGGCAGTCATGCTATGTATTAGTGAATGTAAATTAGACTTCATCAAATTAAAAGAATTTGCCAAATCTTTAATTTCATCCTTTGTTCTAACTTCAATATCCTTTTCACTTAAATCTCCTTTAGCAATTACCTTTGCTGCAGAGGTTAGGTTATTGACAGGAACGACGATGGAACGTGCGAATACAACCCCAACTACTATACAAATAATTAAAATAATGCAGAACATCCATAAAAACCACTGGGTATTATCATCTATAAGCTTTTCGACATTTGCTAAAGAATTTTGTATTTCTGTAATGTTTTCCTGCTGAAAAATATCTACTTTTTCATTAATCTCGATTGATGTAGTACCAAATTCAAGCATAATTTTATTCCCTAGCTCAGGTCCGCCTTCAATATAGCTTTTAGCCATTTTCTGACCCGTACTATAATACTCATCAAACGCTACTTTAATCGTATCTAATTTTTCATTATCTTGTGGTTGCAAATTTTTCAGTTGCTCCAAATCCTCATAAAAAATTTTGCTATATTTTTCTGCTTGCTCAAATCCATCATCTAAATTATTAAGTGCTCTTGTGGCACTAATATCAGTTAAATACTGCCGAACCTGTACAACCGCTAACTTCATTTCATCTGCTAGCAACGTTGCTTGAAGTGTTTTTTCTTTCAATAACTCGACTTGCTCTATTTGGGATTTTGCATTTTGTTGTTGAAAAATCCCCATAATTAAAACTAATAATACAATAAGACCAAATGACACTATACTTCTAACTTTAATTGACATAGAATACCCCCTATTTTTTACCTCTACCACTTTAGTTTAGCAAACAATATAATAAAACATGGATATAGAGAGATACCTTTACAATTGCCCTAGTTGTTCATTTGTGCATCTCTCGGTCTCGTTTTCCAGTATTCTTCAGCAGCGGTGGATGAAATTTATGTTGCAAATCCATTAACCCTTACTTGATAACCGATTGCTTCTCACCATATTACGCTCCCCTTCGTCTCCGTAATAATCAACCGGCCAGCATAGCTTTTGCCCTTGTTCGTTGCAAACCCATCTCTGCATCGGATGCTGTAACGTTACAATCGGATGTTCGATTGAGAAAATAAAAATCCCTTCTTTATGAAGCCATCTGCGAATATTAGAAACTGCCTTGAGGTAATCTTTGACATAATGCAGAATCATGTTCGTAAGGCGTTGAAATTTCCCGTGAAAACCGTGAACAAGCAGTCGGCGGACCTGTGCCTGCATGGGTTCATTCGTTATCGGTGTTACATTCATGTTCGACCCTTCTTTTCGAATTTGCAACCGGCTTGATCAAGGCTTGTAGCTCGTAATGCAGTTTGCTTTCGCTAAACAGGGATAAGTAAGATTTTTCAATGAGGATAAGGGGCCCTGTTATGACAAAAGACTCCTCAGCAGCATAATCATAAAGTTGCTCAATCATTTGTTCAAGCTCATCATCTTCATGAATGAGTCTCTGCATTGAAAGATACTCACCCTCAGGAAAAGAAAAATCGCCAGGCTCTTGAGCTTCCAGGCACAAGGTGTTTATGTTTGATCCGTCATATATGTAATGAATGTCCGATTCGAACAAATTCGGAACTCGTTTCACCTTTTCGGCCAATAGTTTAGCATTAAGCTTCGTACTCGAATCCATTTCCATCCAACGAGTAAAATAGGTGACATCCCGCCGTTTAATTTGATACTGGTTGGACTGTGAACTAAAGCTCTGTTGTTCATGCAAAACTTTCTTAGTGAATAGCTGAAGCTCTTTGAGCCGCAACAATTCTGCTTCTACCTGATGCAAGGTGCTATGAAGAAGCTGTCGATATTGATCCGCTGAGAAGGAATCCATGCATTCTTTAATGGAATGAACAGGAACACTCAACTTGCGAAGCAATAGAATATGTGCAAGCTGATATACTTGATCAATGCTGTACTTTCTGTACTGATTACTATCTGTGTAAGCAGGTTGAAGAACTCCCTTTTCTTCAAAGTAACGAATTTGATGAACAGATACGTTCATAAGCTTAGCTAATTCGCTTATCGTAATTTCCGTCTTCATAAGCTTCACTCCTAAAAATATCGTTTAGAATACCCTAACAATACACCCTAGGTCAGACCTAAGGTCAAATGTTTTGTTTAAGATTATTTACTGTCACCGCCTCAATTAAATGCTGAAATAATAAAACGCTCTGTATATATAATAATTGAGCTTCTATAAGATCCTGCTCTTTTTTATATCGATCATAAAAAATCCTCGTCAACCGTTAAGGTCAGCGATGTTGCTTTTAATATTACTTATAAATTTTTCTCCATCTCATATTGTTCAATGGTGGATACTTCATATAGATTCAATATTATTTATAAATATTATCAACGGAAATTATGGTATTGGTGAAACTATTAAAAAAAGCAAGATAGCCGCCCTATTGTTGTTCGACTATGCTGTTAAATCAAACAATTCATTGGTTAATTCAACTGCAGAAAGGACAGACGAATGATTGCACTCGACCTGTCCTTTTCTTATCATGTGCATGACTTCGATTCCCGCAATTGTTTTTTCAACAGTATCAAAAGACTTGAAACGCAGCATTGGTTTTATGATCTTTTTTATGAATCTATGATCTTGTTCAATAATATTGTTGAGATATTTCTGTTGTCTAAGCAATGTTCCTTGGTTCATAACCATTTTCGTCCTTCAATTGCTGAATCATACTAGGGTTCAAAGGCAATTGAAATAGATTTATTAACCAAGTTAATTTACAATATATAGTATCTATAAAGTGTATAGTATTTTTTAACAGTAATGTTTGTACTTCATCTAAGTGATGTATTTAATTATTGGTATATAAGGATGGGCGTTATTCTTATAATTCTATCTCATGATGTTAAAACTCATCTTATCAAATATTCTTAAAGAAATAGTTTCTTGCTTATCCATCGAAATGGAAGTTACATATTTTGAAACTGGAAAGGCTCTTATCCATCATTATTCTACTGCTGAACCGTCGTATGGTGCAGGCTAACGGAAGGGCTCAAGGCACCATAGTTTATCGACCTTCCTCTCCCAGCCGTAGTATTCAATACCCGTTCTGAGTACATTTTCATCTTCTGTGGTGTAGCGCTGGTTTTTGCGCTACATGGATGGCTAACGGGGCAGGTTAGTTGTGCGAAATGTTTCTAGTTTAAATTGAGAATGGTCACATTACTCAGGTAAAGGCTAGACAGTTCCTTTCGGAACTGAAGGGTTA
>NZ_JBNNLZ010000050.1:0-6737 GCF_050272295.1 Lysinibacillus sp. NPDC048646 | reverse complement strand
CGAGCCATAAATATTTTCTCTTCGGCAGTAAAGTTAGCCATAAAAAACACCCCTAAATCGTTAGATTTGGTGTCTAACAATTTAGGGGCAGTTCACTATGGCTACAGTTTTTTCGTCACGCTGTATATCTAATGTGGTAGTCTCTGTTGTACTTTCTGTGTAATCTAATGGTATTGGTGACGTCAAATTGCGGTCAACATGCTCGTCAATTTGCTGAGATGAAAGCGCGCAAGTTGCCCTTGTGGACTCAGTCATTTCGCTAACTTGCATGCCATCATGTTGCGTACATTGATCAGTACAAAGGTCGGCAATCGCTTCTTGATTGAAACGATACCATTTGGTGCGATCCATTTTCATGCGATTATAATGACCGACCACAATCAATTGCTGTTCCTCTAGTTTTCGAATTGTGCGCTCAAGTGTACTTTTTGACCAAAATGGAAATTCCTTATGCCAATCTTCTAATGTTTTATAAATCCACTTATGTCCATCTCGATCGTTTTTAGAAATGCGCAACCAATAATACATTTGCTGTAAAACGAGGGCTTGATTTAGCCCAATTTTTACAGCAAGTGAAGGCAATACCTGCAGCGGGGATTCATTTATTAGTAAGTTCATCTTCGTCACGTCTCCTTCAAGTCGGTTTGTGAAATGAGAAATGCCATAGGAGGCATTTTTCATATCACTTACTATATATCGTTTTAGGACTGAAAGAGGGACATGAATTTGAAAAATATTGGTATAGAAAATAATGCGAGTGTATGTTCGGAATGTGTGTTCTCTTTTTGTGCGAAGTATGTTAAATTAGGGAGGTAGAATTATATCCATACATAAGGAGAGGAAGTTAATATGCAAGGGAATACACACATCGTTGGGGGCATCACCGCAAGCCTTGCCTTTGCACAAATTTCCAATGATAACCCATTCGTTTTAGTAGGAGCGGGCATTGTCGGGGCATTAATGCCGGATATTTGCCATGGCGGTAGTAAAATTGGGCGAACGTTTCCCATTATTTCGAAAATCGTCAATAAGCTATTTGGCCATCGTTCCTTCACACATAGTTTACTTTTCTTGTTTCTAGTCGTGACACTGCTGCATTCATTTATACCGTACGAAGCCATTACGGCGGGTATTCTAGTCGGAATGGTCAGTCATATCGTGCTTGATATGGGCACGAAACAAGGGGTGAAGTTATTTTTCCCCATCAACATTTCCGTTCGTTTTCCACTCACAACAAAAACAGGTGGGAAAGTGGAGAAGGTCGTGTTCGCACTGTTATCAGGACTTTCACTATATTTCGGCTATGAACTCATCAGTGAATTCATTCATGTTATCTAAAAAGTAAGAACCCCTGCGCTTGTGAACTGAGCAGGGGTTCTTGCATTTTTATGAATTGTCGTGAATTGTTTGAGTGCCAGGCACCACCTGCACCTCTTCAACAGTTTGCTCAACTTCGGCGCGTGTTATCTTCTCACGGCCATCTTGCATCGCTTTCAATGTTTTATGTGCTAATGCAAGTGGAAGACGGCAGAACAGTAATACCGTACGTTTATTAATATCCTTCATATACAAGTCTGCTTTCGCTAAGTTTTCCTCAGCATAGGCAAATAAATCCTCACGTGTCCATCCGTCTGGCACGAAACTCACGCCGCGTTCGTTCAAATCCTCATGTTGATTGCGTAAAATATTAACGGCTTGTAGCCCACGACCATAGCCAATCGCTAACTCGCGGTCTGTTTGAATGTCTGCACCCCATGCCCAAAGCTCTGACAGCATTGTACCAACAAGCCCTGCCACGTAGTATGTATAATCATCCAAATCCTCACGTGTATGCACTTGCCAGTTTGCCTTAGCCCATTTCGCCATACCAAATGCCATCTCACTTGTGGAGGCTTGGACAATTTTACGAGCGCCTTCTGGGCAAAATGTAAGCCAATCTGCTAAACGAAGTGATACTTCAGGTAATTGCTCAGCATAAGGAGCTAATAATGCAGCATACGCTTCCGCATCGAAGTCTACCTTTAATAATTCACTCGTTGCAGTCAGTAAATCGAACTTTATATCGTTTGACAGCATTTCGTGATCTTCAATTTCATCAATCGCGCGCATCGCTAAATAAGCAGCTGCAACTGACATTTTTAACTCATTTTTTAAAAAAGTAATCGGTATATAAAATGTGCGACTCGTTTCTTTTAAAACGTGCATCGCTTCTTTATAGAGTGTTTTTTGATCTTTCACTTGTATTCCTCCGTTCAAATGGTACCACATCTATAGTATATCGTATCTTAAAAGTGGGGAAAGATAAAACAGATTGTTCAATTTATAGTCATATTCTTTGTAAACACTTAAAAAAAATGATAAAGTTTATTGGTAAACTATTTAACTCTATACAATATATTGATAAACATTACTGTAAAGATTTAAAGGTATTGGCGTTTATTTTGTGCGAAATCAACAAAACAATCGCATACGCCGAGGCGACTATACAATGAGAGGAAGTTATGAAGCATGGGACGATTAGATAATAAAATTGCCATTATTACAGGAGGCGCATCAGGTATGGGCGCAGCAATGGCAGAATTATTTTCACAAGAGGGTGCAACAGTAATTGCAGTCGACATTAACGAAGAAAACTTAGCAAAAATTTCTGAATTAGACAACGTTGAAGGGATGAAATTAGACGTTTCTTCTGATGAAAACTGGGCAGAAGTGACAAAAGCAGTCGTTGATAAATACGGACGCATTGATATTTTGATTAACAACGCTGGTATTGCCGGTAAAAAAATGCCAGATGATATTACAGAGCAAGACTGGGCACTTATGCACAAAATCAACTCTTTTGGTCCTTTCTTAGGCATTAAACATGCATCCAAATACATGAAAGAAGCCGGTAAAGGTTCAATCGTGAATACTTCATCGTATACAGCGATTATCGGTTCCGGTTTCAACGAATATTCAGCCTCAAAAGGATCATTACGCGCAATTGCACGTGCGGCAGCTGCCGAATTCGGTCAATTCAATATCCGTGTAAACACAGTTTTCCCGGGTGTTATTGAAACACCAATGACTGCTAACATTGGTCAATTCAAAGAAGCAATGGACATGTTGATTCGTGCCACGCCAATGGGTCGTCTTGGCCAACCAGACGAAGTTGCGAAAGCAATTCTATTCTTAGCATCTGATGAAGCTTCATACATTACAGGTGGAGAGCTTGTCATCGATGGTGGTTACTCAGCTCGTTAATGAGCAGATAATAGATATATAAATGAGTGGAAATGCACTGAAAGCCGTGCATTTTCACTTTTTTTCTTTGTTTGATAGAATAGGGATAAAGTGAATCTTCAATCAGTGTGGGTTCCTTCACCCCCCACAATAGATAGAGGAACACAAGCTAAAACCTTCACATCCTGTGAAAAAGCTTGTGTGACCAACATCCTGTTGCTGACGCTTCGCTTTCGCACAAAAAACATCTGTCGCTGCCGCTGCGCTTTCGCACAAAAAACATCCTGTTGCCCCGAACCAATCGGGCGTTTACAGTCAGTTGAACTTACTCCTCGTGTGGATTGAACGATTGAGCCAAAGTTATGTAAATGAAATGTAAAAATAGTGTGAATAATAAAATAATTTTGATGTTTTTCGTGTTTTTTTTATGAAAGTTTGCTAAGTTATTGCACAATCATTTCAACAGGGGTAAAGTTTAGGAAGGGCGAATACTCAATTACGCCTCGGCATAATTGTCGCTGACGCTTAGTTGTTATTTTGCCATCGTGCAGATAAACAATGCGTTGGGATTTTGATTTGTGCAAGCACAATGACTCGTTTCAAAATCAGTGACATTCGTTGGAGGCATGAACTATATTCAAACGGTGCTTAGGCATTTACTGAATAAAAGTTAAACTAGTATTCATCTCATCTATAGAGGTAGGAGATTTCTACTGAATAAAGTTAAAGGAGAATGGTATGCCAAAGGCTATAGGTATTGATGCAGGCGGCACATTGACGAAAGTTGCTTATTTAGACGAGCATAATGAACTTATTCTATCAACTTTTCCGTCTAATGATTTGCAGGCTGTAAAGGATTGGATTATTAATAATCCAGATATTGAGGATATTGGTGTTACGGGGGGACGTACGGAACAATTACTTGATGTCATTAAAACAATGAAATCGATTCATTATATAGTAGAGTTTGAAGCTACATTGAAGGGTGTCCGCTTTTTGTTAAATAAAGGAGGATATTACTTTGAACGTAGTATGATTACCAATATTGGTACGGGGACTTCGATTCATTATATGGAAGGAAATACGCATATTCGTGTTGGTGGGACAGGTATTGGTGGCGGCACATTGATTGGATTGTCAGCGCTTACAACAGGAATTACCGATTACAATGAAATTCGTGAAATGGCGGTAAAAGGAAATCGGGAGGGCGTTGATCTACTGGTAAAAGATATTTATCAAGGAATGGACACACCGATTGATGGACATTTAACAGCGAGTAATTTTGGCAAAGTTGGTATTACGGAGGCCATTAAACAGCCAGCAGCGGATATTCTTGCAACTGTTCAAGGGCTTGTCGGTGAGGTTATTACAACACTCAGCATTCAGTACGCGGAAGAAAAAAATGCCCAACATATTGTCTATATCGGTTCAACCATTAGCAATAATGATCATCTCGTCAATGTTATTGCCAATTACACGCGTACGAAAAAACATACACCTGTCTTTATTAACGACCATGGTTTTTCGGGTGCAGTCGGTGCATTACTGAACATAACTGAATATACGATTGTCTAATAGGACAAATAAGAATGTACCTTACTAATTATTATTGGTGATGTACATTTTTTTTGATTAGCAGTCGGTGAGAACATTGCAACGGGGGAGCAGCATGAGTAATAACTTTACACCCAGTGGCTATATAAAAAATTAAAATCATCACAAAATGGTAAATGGAAATAGTTATCCAAATGAATCTGATTTGAGGTAATATTAAACTAACGGAGAGGGCTAGTTGAATAAGTGAAACTTTCTATTAATGGGAGAAACGAACATAATGAAACAAGTGTTACTTTTATTTTATGGTTGTAACTTAGACTATTCCAATATTAGCTTTTTAGAGAAGGACTTTCTTCAACTAACGGTGCAGTTTAGCTTAATAAAAATGAAACGAAATAGATGTCTAACCGTATAAATAATTAGGTAGAGGGGGGATAAATTTGAAGTATTTTCTGCTTGGAATAGGTTTATCAATAATCGGAATTTTAATATCAATATTTCTTTGGGGAATTGATAAAGCATATTTGGTAACAGGAAGTATAGGTTTCATCTTTATTGGTATTTCGATGGTCATGTCAGGTTCAATCGTAAGTGGAGACAGAATGAGGGCAAATTTCGCTACTGAATCAGCAGAAGATGGGAAGGAACGTAACCGAATAACATTCAACTCGATGCTTCTCGGCTTACCCAGCGTTTTAATAGCCGTTTTACTTTATTATTTTATTACCTAAATTTCGAGACTTCCGATTAGGCTACCGAAATATGGTGACCTTTTTGTTATTTGGCTGGAGAGATAGATCCATCTGACTCAACAATAGGGGGCTTGCCAGATAGATTTACAACATTAAGGAAGGAATTGTCCCCAAACCACGCTTTGGAAGCTTTCTTCTTCAATTAATGATGCAGGTTTGTATAAGAGTGAAACTTAAATCTTTGCGATTCGTACTTAAGATATAAGTGAAAATTAAACCACTTATATAAAAGAAAGCTAACTACATATGGGGAGAGAAAATGATGAAGCCAAAAGACTTATCTGATGTTTTACTTAGTGGGAACTTTGAGAAAGTGTACAAACAAATGAGCGAATATTTCCAAAATGAAGTATCCTTTAAGCAGTTTCAGGAGTTCGGTGAAGAATTTAATAAAGATATTACTAAATTAATATTACAGTCTGAGCTTCCTTACAATAACGGGGCAAAACAATATGTATGGACTGATGTTAGTGGTACTAAAGGAATGATTGCAGTTTTTGATGAAGATGACGTCATACAGGTATTACAGTTGATCCCACTCGCTGTTTATCACGAAACAGATGAAATTTTTACTAAAACAAAATATCATTTACCTTTTCGAGACGAGTGGTTCGTATTTTGGGGGGGGACGAACAAGCTGGTAAATTACCATTATGAATATGAAAATCAACGCTATGCTTATGATTTTGCAATAGTGAATGAGAATAGGTCCTATGATGGTGATCCAACCTTAAATGAAAGCTATTTTGCATTTGGCAAGGAATACCTGGCACCTGCTGATGGAGTGGTTGTTAGTATGGTGAATAATGTAGAAGACAATGAACCAGTTGGTACATTTAATGAGGAACAACCTTTCGGTAATTATGTTATTCTTGATCATGGAAATGAGGAATTCAGTTATCTTGTGCACTTTAAACACCAGTCAATTGTAGTGAAGCAAGGGGATAAAATAAAGCAGGGTAACTTGCTTGGACTCGTCGGAAATTCAGGGAATTCCAGTGAACCTCATATCCATTTTCATGTAGCTGACTCTCCAGACCCAATGAATTCAAAAAGCATCCGTATCAACTTTAACGAAAAGAGGGATCTCATTCAGGGAGATTTTGTGAAATTGGTATGTCAACACTAAACTGGACAAAAATTATAAGGTCTGTTTTTTAAATTCCACGGGTGTTAAATAGCCTAATGTTCCATGAATTCGAATGT
>NZ_JBNNLZ010000049.1:0-6970 GCF_050272295.1 Lysinibacillus sp. NPDC048646 | reverse complement strand
AACTGATGTCCCTAGTTGCAGGATATATTAAGGATAAGCCAACTTTAAAGTTAATTCGTAAGTTTCTCAACGCTGGTACTATGGCAAATGGCATCTTAGCACATAGCCAAGAAGGCACGCCACAAGGTGGCCCATTGAGTCCACTACTTAGTAATATCCTTCTCCATGAACTAGATAAAGAGGGTTCTTGGAATCAAAAACTACTACAAGATAACAACGCATGTGAACACTGACTTCTCTGAAATAGCCTATCGGCTTTCTCGAACTTTATACAATCGACTCAAATCTATTGGAAAATATGGAATACCTATTAAACCCTCAGAAACATATAAAAGGTTTAACAAAAATAATTTCAAGACATTTGAAATAGAGAGTATTCACCTTTTTCCCATAGCGGATATTAAAACAGTGAACAGTACAAATTTTAGTCAAGATTTGTGCAACTATACGAAAGAAGGAAGAGTAAAGCTACATAAACATTTAATAAACGACGTAGCTATTGAAATAAATAAATTGTTAAAAACAATCTTCTATAACGATAAACTTGAATACGCTGATAATCGAATTTCAAGATACTCCATGCAGTCAGGGAAATGTGCGATAACAGGAGAATTCTTAGTAGCAGAAGAAGTCCATTGTCATCACAGAATCCTTCGCCATATGGGAGGTACAGATGAATTCAAGAATCTCGTAATAGTGCATAGAAATGTTCACAAATTAATCCATGCTACAGAAACAGAAACAGAAACAGAAACAGAAACGATTGAACGATATAAGAGCCTTCTCCAATTGGATGGTAAACAATTGGAGAAATTAAACCAATTTAGTCATAAATGTAATTTAGTTACTTTAGTCTAAAAGGATACGATAGAACGCCTAATGCGGTGAAAGCTGCACGTTGGGTGTGGATCAGGGGAAAAGATGGAGATAACTTCAAAGTCTTACCTCTTGCTATAACAAGAGGGTGAGAAAATGGGATTTGTAGATATTTTTGCTGGTATAGGTGGATTTAGATTAGGACTTGAGAAAGCAGGACATAAATGTGTCGGCTATGTTGAATTGGGTGAATTCGCTAGAAGAAGTTATGAAGCTATACACAAAACAGAAGGAGGGTGAACGTGGCATGACATCGCAACAATTGACTATAGGGACATTCCTAGAGCCGGATGTTGCACATTCAGATTCTCTTGCCAAGACATTTCTTTTGCAGTGGTGGGTTGAGTGAAATGAAAGAACCATTACACTTTTGTTGTCGATTTAGTTGATAAAATCCAAGGGAATATCAAAGAATTCTGAATGAAACGAGTATTAAATGATTAGTGTTTAGTATAATTCAATACTAAATGATATGAGTCAATAGAAACAAGAGTTAAAACGTTTTATCAATTAATAATAAAATCTCAGGGGCTTTGTCTATTTCCTTTGCCTGTTCTCTGAATAGTATGATAATGAAATAATTCGGAGGTGAGCTAATGAGTTTCAGTTACCATATCTTTAGTAAGTGTAAAAGATGTAGTAATAATGAGATTTTCAAGTGCGAAACGAAAATCAACAGTTGTCAAATGAGGTTCAAGTGTAATGAATGTGGTTGCAATGTGTACCCGCCTGCAGCAACAGGACCTACAGGACCACCTGGATTGGCAGGAACGACAGGTTCGACAGGTTCGACAGGACCACCAGGATTGGCAGGAGCGACAGGTTCAACAGGAGCAACCGGTTCAACAGGAGCGACAGGTTCAACAGGTTCAACAGGTTCAACAGGAGCAACCGGTTCAACAGGAGCGACAGGTTCAACAGGTTCAACAGGTTCAACAGGTTCAACAGGAGCGACAGGTTCAACAGGTTCAACAGGAGCGACAGGTTCAACAGGAGCAACAGGAGCAACAGGAGCAACAGGTTCAACAGGAGAAACAGGAGAAACAGGAGCAACCGGTTCAACAGGAGCGACAGGAGCGACAGGTTCAACAGGAGAAACAGGAGCAACCGGTTCAACAGGAGCGACAGGTTCAACAGGAGCAACAGGTTCAACAGGAGCAACAGGACCAACAGGAGCAACAGGTTCAACAGGACCAACAGGAGCAACAGGTTCAACAGGACCAACAGGAGCAACAGGTTCAACAGGTTCAACAGGAGCAACAGGACCAGGAATAATGGAGGTTTTTCTTGGAACAGACCAATCAGTTGGTAATAATGATTTCCTTGGTTTAGGTACCTCGTCAGCAAGCTTTGTTAGGAATACGGTAGTAATACCTCAAAATGCAATTATTCAAAGTTTGACTTTAAATATTCGCGATCATCTTTTAAATGCAGGGGAAACAATATCAGCTGAGATATTTATTAGCACAAGTTGTGGTTTTAGTGCTCCAACAGCTACTGGTATTGTTGCAACTATAACAGGACCAAGTTCACCTGCAACTCCAAATTGTTGTGCAACTACAACAACATCATTCCCTGTTAATCAATGTACTATTTTATCTGTGCAAATTATCACAAATGATGGTGCATTTGCTTCTGGTATTGCAGCCACTATTCTATTTACTTTGCCATAGTCGTAAAGGTCAGTTTACTGAAAAATATGAGGAAATTAACAAACAAGGTAGGTTCTGCGCATGTACGAATAGTTGAAGGATTATCGCAAGCTGAGGAAGAAATAGCATACCTTGAATTTAATCTGGAACGAACAAAAAAAGAGTTGGGACGCTGGACTTTAGGCGACCTATCAGGTGTAAAGCTGACATCAGAGAGCGATGGCGCAAAATTAGAGGAACACATTAAAGCTATCGAGTATGAGTTAGCACATAAACAAAACGATCTACATGATTTAAAAAGACTGATATGTACTTTTAGTGGCTTGGAATATAAGATACTTTATCGGAAATATGTAGTGGTCAAAACAATTGAAAAGATGACCGAAGAAATAGGGTATAGTCCGCGATATATATAACAAACATTCACAGATGTTAAGAATGATGGACTATGCAGAAAGGTTAAGTTAACAAAAGGTTAAGTGTAGTAAGCTTCCTGTTTTCTATTGAAGATCTGTAATATGATGATAACATACAAAAGCAAACGAAATGTGCGAGAAATTAATTGCCCTCAATAATAAGCACTTTCTTTGTACGTGTGTTTCTGGAAACAAGCCAGGATATTCCTTTCAACATGAGGGCAAATAAAAGTGGTATTTTGTGCAAATATAATAGGCAATAGACCATTTCTAGGGCTTCATCTAAGAATAGGATATTAGACGTGGATGAGCAGCCACTAATATTATTTGTACACATTTTTATATCCCTTTGTTCAAAAGATCACTCTATAATAATGAGTGGTCTTTTGTTTTTATTGCAAAAAATTTTATTAATAACTAGTCACCAGCATATTTCTATTCAATAGACATACATCAAAAAATTACTTTCCCTACTATATTTATAGAAAAGAAGAAACTTAATTGCATCCGTTACTTGTGAACGATTAGGAATTTACCTTTAAGAATAAATGGATTATGGTAGGCTACACTACACTTGGTTAGACAGCATTTCAAAAGGAGCGTGTCAAAATGAGACGAGAACATAAAACCTATAACATGGGCCGAATCTAGCGTCACCACAACCCAAATCTAAGATTTTCATTCCTGATACATAATCAAGAAGTTCTACTAGATTGTAAGCGAATAGGGTGTACCGCAAGGCGGATTATACAAAGTAAATCGCTAGAACCCCCGTTTTCCATCCCAACGACAAGAACCGTTCCCCGGCCCAATCAAGTTTTTCCCCTCTGGCATATAATTTTAATGAATGTTATTTTATAGACTGCGATATAAAGGGGTGACATATAAAAATGATTGTAGATGTTAATGTTTTCAACTTTACTGATATTACAGCGGCATTATTGAGCGCGCAAGACGGAGATGTATTCAATTTTTTTATAAAAAACGATATCAATTTCAGCAGTGTTGTTTTGATACAAAAAAATATCACCATTAACCTGATCAATAGCAGCGGCAATAATAGTGTTACACTTGCGATTACAAATGGAGGGAGCTTCCGTCACTTTTCAACGTTAACAAACGGTAGTTTAACAGGAGTGTCGATGACCGTAGGTGTTGGTATCATCCTTGATGGCGGCGGAACGGGCGGCGGCATTTTAATTTTTGGCTCCGGTTGTTCCCTGACCCTTAACGGATGCACAGTCACCAGTTGCAGAGCTAGCATTAACGGCGGCGGCATCCTGGTTCAGGGCAATATCAGCAGAAGCAAACTTTTCATGAACGATGTGCTCATAGAAAAATGCCAAGCCGGCACCAGCGGCGGCGGCGTTTTTGCCTCTGCTTGTGATATTGAGATGAACGGCGGGGAAATAACCGGTAACCGTGCAAACAATGGCGGAGGTATCAGCACCTCAGCAGGTGCGACCAGTCTTGGTTCCACACTTACGATTAACAGTGGGAAAATCAGCGGTAACACTGCCGTGACGAATGATGGAGGTGGTATTGGTGCGTTTGATACCATCGTTACGATTCAAGGCTGCGAGATAAGCAACAATGCAGCCGACCTCTTTGGAGGCGGCATCTTTGCATTTGTTCAACTGCTGACCAGCAATGAAAACAGACTTATTATCAGGGAAAGCATAATAAAAGGGAACATTACAAGAAGTTTCGGCGGAGGCATTGGCGTATCGGGTCAGCTTGGTGAATTTACAATTATAAACAGTTTAATCACTGAAAACAAGTCAATCAGTACGACAATAGCCGGCTCGAATCAAGGTGGCGGTTTATACTTTTCCGGTGGATCATCCCTTACCTTGAGCGACGGCCAGGTGACCGGAAACATAGCGGGAAGAGGCGGTGGCGGGATTTTTGTAAATGATGCCTCTACCCTTATCCTTACAGGGACCGCTGAGGTAAGCGGAAACGAGGCGGGCCTTGAAGGTGGCGGCATTGATGGATTTTCCGGCTCTTCCATTACCATCGAAGGAAACGCAAGAATTTTCAATAACCACGCAAACAGCGACGGCGATCCCCAAAATGCTTCCCGTGGCGGCGGAGGGATTGCGCTTTTTGCGTCGAACCTTACGATAAGAGAGAATGCAATCATCAGTGGCAACTCATCTTTAAGCTATGGCGGCGGTATTTGGACTTTTCCGCAATTCACCCCCATTTCTACCGTTACCATTGAGGGTGGAACGATTGAAGGAAATACGGCAAATTTTGGCGGTGCCATCTCCATGGGCGCCGTTCCAGGATTCACACCCACCTTAACGATAACCGGCGGCATTATTACGAATAACACCGCATTCACGGACGGCGGCGGCATCATTGCCATGGGTTCGCTCGTTTCGATTGCCGGCGCTGGAATAACAAATAATACCGCCGGTGGGGACGGAGGAGGTATATTTACGGATGAGCTCGCCAATGTAACGGTATTTGCTTCCGTTATTTTCAGTGGAAACATCGCGCAGAGATATACGTATTGGGCAATCACAAGCGGCGGGGACAGCGATATATATAAGACGCATATATTTACGGAGCATTTCAGCACTTTCATCCCAAATCAGACGCCGCCACCGTTGGTATGGTCTTTTCTAAATGCTTATAACAATTACGACATCAACTATGTTAAGCCGGTGAAAATCGTAACCGTAAACTTTGTAGAGTTCAATAACCCCGCCCACGTGATACATTCAACCATTATTAACAGTTTTATTGGCGCCACTGTAATCATTCCTCCGTTTGAAACGTTTACGGATATCAATGGTACGCTATGGATATTGTTCCCTCCAGACCAGCCCGCACAAACAATACAATTAATCAATCCTGAGGCCGATTATGTCGTTACATTCACTTACGCAGCTACACCTACACCTACACCAAGATTCACGATAACACGTAGGTCCAGTAACGCTTGTAGCTGTAGGTCCAACAGTTTGCCCTGTTGCCCCAGCGATTGGACCTGTTAAAGAAGGAGCAGTTCATTCTTAATTAATCCTTGCATGGTAGTTTGAACACTTGAATTAACCTCCAGCAACTCATTGATGGTCACTGGAACGGAAAGTCCTGCAGCGTACCGACAGCGTATTGGTTTTTCTCCGCTTTGGCATTAATAATGTGTCCTAGCCCTAACTCTTCAATCGCTATAGAAGCTAACAAGAGATTCAAGGCGTCATCTCTAGTAATAGTGATGCTATGGGTTATATTAGGAATATTCGCTTGCGACATTGTTTTTATCCTTTCTTAATTTTCGGTCGTATAATGAAGGATATGATTTTTTTCATTAACGGTTTGAGCTTTCAATCCTCCGAGAAGCTATTTTTACAAGTATATACCGAAGTATGAATCACACTAGGGGGGAACGCAAAGAGCCCGGAATCACCAGCGTTGTCCCAGACTTAGACTTGCGCTTCCTATATTCCATACTGCATCCGTTTTTTACCCGAACTGAACATTAATTGTGATGTCCGATACCTACGCTATTTTTTACAAAATGAAAGTGAAGCAGATGAAGTAGTCGTTTCATTTAAAGCCGCAATTGAAAGTAAAACTAGTGAGGGATTACGGGAATACTTTATAACGAATAAGAAACAAAACAAATAAAGTGAATATATATATAAATAGGACCAGAACTCACTACAATAATGAGTAATGGTCCGTCTGTGTTCATTCAAATATTTTGGGAATAGACGATTTATATAGCGTATTACAATATCTCTCTGTATCTCTTAGTACAGTAGAAAATAGTTAATCAATAATTCATCATCTGTGCAAAGAGAAAGTCCTGGTCCTGTACCTTTCTACAATTGGTTACGTGATAGTCGTAAATAATAAATAAGCACATGAATCAATCAATATTTATTTAAATCATGCCCTTACTCATTGTTTATTTAATGAGTCAGTTTCATAATTTTGAGACCTTACGGTTCTAAGCTTAAAATGACAAGAAAATAGAGCACCTCCCCAAATCCTGTATAATGAGAGTTA
>NZ_JBNNLZ010000048.1:0-8423 GCF_050272295.1 Lysinibacillus sp. NPDC048646 | reverse complement strand
TGTGCAAAATAGCCATCTATCCGAAAAAAATTCAGATAGATGGCCATTCGTCGTGTATACCGAAAAGGTGCGGTTTTTTTATATTTCGGGCTTACTTATAAAATGCCAGTTATCAGGTGTTTTTTGATAACTGGCAATAAAGTATATAGTTTTAATTAAAAATTTTTAATATAGCTTTTGAAATTGATATTAGAAAATTCGTTAATGGTGCTTAACGAATCGTAGTAGGAGAGCCAAGAACACTGTTTTTAAATATTTTTTTCTGTTCGTTGTCTAATGTTGAATCAAGTTCTTTAAAATATACCTCTAATTCTTGTTCTAGTTCATGTTTTTCAGTGTATTTCTTTTTTAATACCCGTTGGTTGTGTTCTCTACAACTATAAATGAAATGAGTATTGAAATCTTCTGCAAATAGTTCATATACTCCTTCTTGGACATCGGTATAATACTTTTTAAAATCATATACTTTTGTTAGCCATTGATATATAGGTTTAGTAGTGCATTTGAAACCATAAATATTATTAAAATTAGGATTATTGTAGACAATATATTTCATCAAAGGAGTCAAATTATCAGCGTTAAGTATATTTACGTCCCTAAATTTAATGAAGCGATATGAAAAGCCATTAAGTGTTTCTTGTATAGCGATGGCTTCGTTACTTTCCCAATCTAATTTAAACAATTGTTCGAATTTTTCTTTAGAAATTTTAGAGAAGGTGCGATAGTAGCTAAATAAAAAGCGAATATGCCAAGAATCAAGATATGTACCATCATAACCTAAAAATCCATTCTCTAGTGATTCTCTATTTTTCCAAATAGTTCTACTTTGGAATCTACTCTCAGACCAATCTTTCGAAGCGAATTCAAACATCATTTTTAATAAAGATTGGATATGTTTCTTTGACTCAGTATGGTTGTTGTTTACAATATTAAGAAGGTCATTAATATTGACTAAAGATGATCCTAAATGTTCCTTATTCACGATAGATTTTAGCACTTTTTCGATTTGGTATGCGTTATTTTCTTGGTACTCTTCAATATCTTTAGAACAATAGGGAGTTAAGTTGTTCTTTAACACATCATAACGACTATTTATTAATGAAATAGGAACACCTTCATCACGTAACTTACTCTTTAATTCTTTTTCATTTTTTGACTCGTTAAAATATTGGACAGCTTTTAATTGAGTTTGCTGATTTATTTCCAGTAGGTCAATTATAGATTTATTAGCTTCTTTTTGTATGGAGTCATTTCTATCAACTTTAGTGAAAATCAAATAGGGAACTGCAGATGGCTTGCTATTATAAATTGCAGGAATAGCTAGTTTTAAATCGGATGGTGCATCACTGTTTAAAGCACGAATAAAGAAGATTGTATTTATGTCCGGATATTGATTGAAAAGATCGGTATATCGTTTATTTAAAGTATCATTTTGTAATTGCTCACTATGGTCTAATCCATATGTATCAATAAATATCAAAGTATTGATATCTAAATTATACATAATATCCTCATATTTTCTTTTGACTTGATCGTGAATAATTACTTTATCAATAAGCCCTGTACTAGATTTACCGTTGATAACTTTTAAAGCGTAAGTGAGCCTTTGTTTATCTTCAATATTTAGTTCATTTAAGAAGAAAGTTGTAGGGAAATCTTTAATAGCAGCTTTGCATAATTTAAATGTGGCACGTAAGAAAAGCTCTATAATATCTTGTAGACTGTAAGTTGATTCATCAAATGAAGATAATTTTTCTTTTTCCTCATTAGAAACTAAATTGTCTTGTATAAGGCTTTTCACAGAATTATACTCTTCATGACTATATTCTTCCTTTAAAAATTTTTCTTCTAAAGATAGTGTATTTAAGATATTTTCCCATAGATTCTCTATCAAATGAGAAGTAGGTTGTTCTTCAAAATCAAATTCCTTATAATTGAAAAATCCGTCAATTACTAATACTTGTTCCAAAATACTATAATCAAATGTATCTTTAGGGATTTTGATTTCACCAATTTGACTAAGGCGTTTATTTACAAATTGATCTTCATTTAAATATTTAACTTCTATTTTTGGAGTGGGTTCGTTGATTGAAAAAAGATATTCAACATTTGTTCTCGTAGTTTGTCCTTCACCACTAGCTTTAATATCGTCTTGATTATTTGCAAAAGAACCAATAAATTCCGATTTACCAGCACCGGATTTGCCAACTACTAAAATCGAGACTGTATTTACCATAAATATAACCTCCTTGATTACATATATACTAATTATAACCATTTATAAAAATAAAATGGATGTTTTCTTTAGTTCAAACTTAAATTTCTTTTAATTTGTATTTCTAAGAAATAAGAGAATCTGTTTTATGGTGTTCAAACATCTCTTCATGCATATGAACATAGTATTTCTCTGTAGTACGATACTCTTTATGTCCAAGTAAATATTGTACATAATCTTTTTCTACTCCTCGAGCAATCAAATGAGTAGCAAAGCTATGTCGTAGACAGTGAGCTGTTACACGATCTATTTTGATATCTGCTAAAAGATTTTCTAACTTGTTATTGAATGTTTAATTACTCATAACAGATGCTACGCAATCGTTTTTAAAGAAGAGGCGGACATCTGGATTAGAGAAGTATTCATTAATGAAACAGCTCGTAATAATGCAGTTGCCCCAAAGGTATAGATGGTGTTAAGTTGCTTGTAATTAAACACTAAACAAGACCTTTTTAATAAAATAAAATCTATGCTAAAAGCAAACCCGCACATTTTGAACAATCTTTGTTCAAAATGCGTGGTTTTTTTCTTATAAAAATTAATGTTTATATCATAAGTTTAATCATCGTAGCTAGATCAAGTGGATGGACTGAAGGCATTTTGAAAGATAAGCGAAATATCGAATCTGAATATTCACCGAATCCTAGATTAATGATCAAAACGTGAAAATATTATAGTAGACAAAAAGTAGACAATCACTTGACAACAGAATTGACGAAAGCTTTGTTGATTTAACTGGTACTGAAAAGCTTTGGAGCTCGCATGAGGAAACGGCTAAGGAAATACAAAGAGCTATTCTTGATCAATTTAATGTACCTAGTGCAGTAGGTATGGGACCAAACATGTTAATAGCCAAATTAGCTTTAGACCTTGATGCAAAGAAAACTGGTTTTGCGAAATGGACGTATGAGGATATTCCACAGAAATTATGGCCAGTACGACCTCTATCGGAAATGTGGGGCATAGGAAAACGAATGGAAGCAAATCTAAATGCTATGGGAATACAAACAGTTGGTGGTTTGGCTAATACAGATTTAGCAGAATTAGAAAAGCGCTTTGGTGTAATGGGCAATCAACTCTATTACCATGCATGGGGAATAGATCTATCCAAATTAGGAGAGCCGTTAATAACAAACGGAGCTTTCAGTTTTGGGAAGGGTCAAATGCTGATGAGGGATTATCACACACGAAAAGATATTTCTGTAGTACTCCTAGAAATGTGCGAAGACGTAATGAAACGCACACGTAATGCAGGGTTTGTTGGCCGTACAATCAGCTTAGGTCTTTCTTATAGTCATAATGCCATGACCAAAGGGTTGCATCGGTCTAAAACAATTGCAGTACCAACAAGTGAAACGCTTGTGATGTATAAAACTTGTATTGAATTACTGGATGAGCACTTTGCTGGAGAGCCAGCAAGACAATTATCAGTCAGAATATCCAACCTAGAGAAAGAACATAGCATTCAATTGGATTTATTTGATGAACGTAAACCACAACGTCAAATTATTGGTCCTACAATGGATGCCATACGCAATAGGTTTGGAGCTACCTCAATATTAAGAGCAGTTTCTTATACAAAAGCTGGTACAGCAATTAATCGGGATCGCTTAGTTGGTGGTCATTTGGCATAGGAGTGATTGGATGATAAAGGATAGAGGGAATATTAAATGGGCATCGATGATGTTGCCAGAACATTTAGAGCTTCTTAGAGAGTACAAACAAGAGCGTACGGAACCGCCAAGAGAATTGACTGAGTGGGAGCTGGAAGAACTACAACAAACAATTGAGCAAGCGTTTAATCAGCAATTGGACATTAAATTAGAAGTGTGGAAGGACTACAAAATCACACAATGGACTGGAACAATTAAATCGATTAATACTAATGAACTCATATTTGAAACACTACTTAAAACAAAAAGTATTCCAATCCAAAGTATTCAATCAGCCCAATTGGATGCTGATTATTATGATTAAAGCAGACGAAAGACAGTTACTTCATAAGTATCTTTTGTTGGAACTAGCAGTTAAATCATTGCAGGTTGACTATCATAAATTAGAGCAGTTTAAAATGAAAACAGTATTTCTTCCAATGATGGATTCTTTACTAAAGGATCTAAGACAAGAATATTTTAACCTCAAACGTCAGCTTGCACAGCATCGCATACGAGTAGTAGGATGGCAGCCTGTAGATGAATACTTTAGTGACGTGCAAGTCGCAACGGCAGGTAATGATGTAGTGCTCCGTTATGCAAATCAAGCTCTTAAATCACAGGTGGAAAAGTTGTTGATTAATCATATAAGTGTGGCTTTAGAATAAAGATTGATCAAAATGGAGTTAATCTTTCTACCTAAGTATGAGATCTTTATAAAAAATTTGATCAATTAAATGAGTCTTCTTCAACTAAAGCCCCCGTTAGCCATCCATGCAGCAAAATATCAGTGCTGCACCACAAAAAAATGAAAGTGAGGATCGTTCTTTCATGGGAGTTTAAGTACATTTATTCACAAACTTTGCCTTTTATTTGATTGTTTTGGAATGTCAACACTAAACTGGACAAAAATCATGAGGGCTGCAGCTTGAATTCTTTCGATGTTAAATAGCCTAGAATGCCGTGGATACGAATGTTGTTAAACCAGTTTACGTAATTGTCAATTTCAAGAGCAAATTGTTCAAAGGAAGAGAAATGTGTGCGCTTTAAGAATTCGGTTTTAAACACTTTAAATGTCGCTTCGGCCACGGCATTATCATAAGGGCAGTCCTTCATACTTAAAGTACGCTGAATACCGAACGTTTCAAGTGCTTCTGAAATGAGCTTATTATCGAATTCTTTGCCTCAATCGGTATGGAACATTTGCACATCGTGCAACTTTGCTTCAATACTGGCAATGTTTTGTAGACAAGCTCCGCCGTTTTGTTTTCGCCAACACTCTGACCAATGATTTCTCGGTATTTTATCTATCTAACTTAATGTAGCCTATCCACTTGAGGTGAATTGCAGTTGTTTATATTTTTTTGCACCAGAACCAACAAACTTCACTAAAACATTTCATATCCTAAATTTTGCATTGTTTGCAAGAAATCAGCTAATTCATTTGATGAATGGAGCCTATCAAATGAATTAAACGTTGTAATAGTGCTTAAAATTAAGGCTCTTTTTGGTTGTTCTGCCACGATTTCTTGTTGCACAAACGCCACTAAATCATACAGGAAATTACACATTTGCGGTTCGTCCCCGTATAGTCGCTCAATTGCTTTCTTTAAACTATTCGTATGTATAGCAAACTCACTAAACAAGGAATCAGTTTGCAGTGCAATCTCAAAGTTTTGTTCAAACGCTTCATTTGTAACTATCGCCTTTTCTCCTTGTGTTTTATTTGCGATAATCGTTTCTACACTCGTAAGACTGTATTCGATCAGTCTGATATAATCGTTGTTTTTAGTATTCATCAAGGGCGAGAAATGAAACAGATTTTGTAGAACCCCTGCAAATACTAGTGTCATTTCAGCGATGTATGCTTCATATTTCACCCCATATATTTGATGTAGCCGTTTATACAGCCATTCAATAAATGAATTTCGTAACTCCTTCATAAATTTAATCAAATTTGAATCATCTGAAACCGCAGCATCATCCATCAATTCTGACATATTGATTGTCCCTTTATTCAAAAAGGTGACTTCTATTTGCTGAATAAAAATATGGCGATCTCCCATATTATCCCCATCTAGTAGTAAATCTCTTTGATACTGAATACGTTCTTCTCTATATAACAATGTTTGCTGTAGCAAGGAGCTTTTCGATTCAAAATAATTGTAAAACGTCCCCTTCGAAACATTTGATTTATTTAATATGTCCTGAATCGAGGTTGCGTGATAACCTTGGCTCAAAAATAATTCAAACGATGATTGTATAATGGCTAATTTTTTGTCCTTCATCTTAACACTTCCCTCAAATTAATACATTCATTATACTACGATTCTGTTTTTATAACTCAAGTATATTAATGCTTGTTTTTTAAAAATAAAAGGTTTAGAATACATTTTATACTTTAAGTCCATTTTTGTACACTGAGTATAATTTGGTCTTAAAAATCTATTTAAAGAATACTAATCAAGAAAGGGAATTCTAAATAACATGAAACAATCTACCAAAACAACATTAATTGTTTTAATTATCGGCGCTTTTTTTGCTTTACTGAACAATTCATTTTTAAATGTAGCATTAGCCGAAATTATGAAGGATTTATCGATCACTGAATCGACTGTCCAATGGCTAACTACAGGCTATATGTTAGTCAATGCGATTTTGGTGCCAACCACAGCATTTTTAATGAAAAAATACTCTCTACGTAAATTATTTTTAATTTCGATTGGGAGCTTCTTCCTTGGGTCATTACTCGCTGGTATCGCAGGATCATTTGGCTTACTTTTAACTGGGCGCTTAATCCAAGGCGTCGGTTCAGCACTGCTAATGCCAATGGGTATGTATTATTTAATGACTTCATTCCCACCTGAAAAACGAGGATCAATGATGGGGCTTTTCGGTCTCGTTATTATGTTCGCACCAGCAATTGGTCCAACGCTATCTGGCTTCCTAATTGAGCATTTTAATTGGAATATTTTATTCCTAATGATGGTGCCAATTATGGGTATTGTTTGGTTAATTGGTTATTTCAGCTTAGATAAAACGAAGCCGAGCTATACAGGGAAAATTGATGTACCTTCTGTTATTTTCTCTGCACTTGCCTTTAGTGGTATTTTATCTGGCTTCAGTTCTGCTGGAGACAAAGGATGGGGAGACACATTCGTATGGTTACCGATCGTGCTGGGCTGTGTGTTCTTAGCCCTATTGATTATTAGACAGTTCCGCTTAGATGATCCAATGCTTGACTTTGGTATTTATAAGTCATCACAATATGCACTTGCATCGGCAATTACGGCGACAAATGTTATCGCGATGTATTCTGCAATGATTTTAATTCCACTGTTCTTGCAAAATACGCAAGGATTAACTCCTATAGAAACCGGGTTAATTTTATTACCTGGTGCCATTTTAAATGGGATTATGAGCCCTATTGCCGGTCGATTATTTGACAAATTCGGGGCGAAAAATTTAGTCTTAATTGGTGTTTGTATTACGATTTTCACAACGATTGCGTTTGCAAGATTAGATGAGAACACATCGAGCCTATATATCGCTACCATTTATGCGTTTCGTATGTTAAGTATGTCGTTTGTTAGTATGCCTATCCAAACACATGGCTTAAACTCATTAACACCTACCCAAACACCACATGGTACGGCGATTAATAGTACATTAAACCAGGTTGCAGGAGCGATTGGTACAAGTTTACTTGTTTCAGTCATGGTCAGCCGTACAAAAACGCATATGGCAGATGTAGTGAATCAGGTAACAGATCAAGCATCGCAGCAGCATTTAATGCTTCAATCTTCTATAAACGGGGTAAATGATGCCTTTTTAGCAACATTAGTGGTTTCGGTTATTGCCTTAGTTTTAGCGTTTTTCCTTAAAAGGAAAAGTGTTAAAGTCGAAAGCGAGTCGGTCACTACAAATAAATAGTTTGCTGAATTAACTAAATTGATAGATAAAGTTTGAGATTAAGATCTCCATAAAACTTTTTATTCACCTCTAACTTTCTCCATTCTCATTAGTCAGAGAAACATAATAATAGTAGTACAAACCAGAGCCATGGATTGTACTACTATTTTATTGAACTGCAACAGAATTGGACAACTTTTTAAGAGGTATAGGTGGCTCAATTTTAGCTTAACAAATACACAAAATTGCTACATATCCAGTTTTTCTTCGTTGCAAGGCTTTGTAATTGCTCCTTAACGAAAGTTACTATTCCAAGGGCTTGACTGACCTGTCATCCAGTGAGTTTTCAAAAGAAGGAGGAATATTCTTCGGTTTTGCATTTACTGTTCCATAATACAAGCTAAAAATTTAATAAAACCGATAGAAGAGTGATATTTCATAAACCTAAATTATATTTAGGTTTAGTTTATCCTGTCCAGTTACAATCATTCCTTATTCATACAGATAGGTAAGCCTTTGAAGTTATCGCTGGCTTTTCCCCCTGTTCACACCGTACGTGCGACTTTCACCGCATACGGCGTTCC
>NZ_JBNNLZ010000047.1:0-12169 GCF_050272295.1 Lysinibacillus sp. NPDC048646 | reverse complement strand
GGTAGTTGACATAAGGAAGCACCTCCTCTAATTGATACATTTATCGTACCGGAGGTGCCTGGTTATTTATATGCGTTATTTGATTACGGGCTTACTTTTATAATACTATTTTCAAATCTCGTTTAACAAACAAATTCTATTATGATAAAGTAATCCCATCCCAATCAAAGGAGGAATACAATGGCAAGTTACACGAAGCACGGCAACACTTGGCAATACAACATCAGTCGTGTAGTGGATGGAAAGCAGAAACAATTTCTTAATAGTGGTGGTTTTAAGACAAAGAAGGAATATGGAAGTAGCTTTACAAATAGAGAGGTATTAGTCTGCTTTATGTATCGGAGCGACTTGGTCACGCATCATTTAGACATCACAACCTCTACTGTGCACACCTCATGAAAGAGCTACGTGAAAAGGATTCGAAACAAACAACAGGCATTTTTGATCGGCTATTTAACGTGTAAAAATCGTGTGTATAATTTGTGTAAAGAGGTGTATAAATCGCACCTTTTCCAATCGTTTTCTAACGTAACCCCAAAAATAGAAAAAACGCCCCAAACTCTTATATAATAAGGATTTGAAGCGCTTTGACTTCAGTTCAAACTTATCCAATCTGAACCCTTCGACCTCCCTACACATACGCTGGGACGTTGGTGTTAATGGGTTTGTGGGAATATTGTGTAGAGAATGTGTACTATTAAATTTATCACCTTAGCCTATAGGTTGCTTCTTCTCGTTCAGCCTTTGATTCATTTTTATAGATTTCACTTAGTTTAAGAAGAACCCTAGAAACTTTATCAAATCTCATTCTAACTTTTTTATAAAAATTCTCATACTTTAATGCCAAAGCTTCTTCTTCTTTTCCATCAGAAGCTATATGAACCCCTCTACTATTCCATATTTCTTGGATAAATCCTTTTTCCATTTCCTCTGTATAATATTTTTCAAATACTTTACATACACTTTCACAAGGAAAAATGGTAGTTTGAGGAGCATAAGCAAAGCAGCCTCCTAAGACCCTTCTTCCACTCAACTCATGCCCACTTTTATCTATCTCCCTTAGAAAAACAGTAACATAAGCTTCTAATTCGTCTTCATTTACTTCTCCCTCGATAGTTACACAAGGGCAAAACTTTAATTTATTTAGAACTCTCCATGCCTGTCTTACATATTCTTTGTTTACTTTATCATTCTCTTTATCTACCTTAGCGGATTTATAAATATGTTTAATTAAATATGCGAAATACACAGGATTAGTTTTGAGTTCATGCATTAAAAACTTTGGTTGTAAATGATCAATAATAATTTCGAAATAAGCCCATTCTAATTGATAAATCTTCAAATAAACTTCATTTTCTCTATTAACTTCTACATTCTCATGTATATTTTTAAATAAGTCGATAATTAAGTAGGAATTAAAGCTATTTATAGTAATCTCTTCTTGATTGTTTAATATAAGCTCTAGTATTAAAATGTTTTTTTCTATATCATTCTTAAAATAATCAGCAACCATACTTAAAAGAGCATTATAATTTCCATATTCCAGTAATTTATCCCATACTAGGTTTATCGAGTTTTCTTCTATATTATTTCGATGATATCTATGAGCTGGAAAAGTAGCCCAAAATTCATGTATAACTTCTGAATCTTGTTCATCCAAAGTCAATAAAAAATTGTTATCTATATTAGAAATCCTTAATACTCTAACCTTTAATTCATGTTCCTTTCCTAATGTGCTTAAAGCATCATTCATAATTTCAAAACCCTGATTTACATATAAGGTATCCAGATAGGCTATTAAAACTTCTTTCGTATTGTTTTCTCTCATTTTACTTATTAAATCTAAATTTAAATGGAGATTAAAAATTTCCTTAGCTAATATTCTTCCAATAGTATATTCTGAATTACCATCGATATTGTATTTACGCACTAAATATACTAACTCCCATAAATTGTCTATATCATCAACTAAAATTCCCTTTAAAGCTTCTACCTGCTTGTTATAAAGATTTTTCCTTTCACTTTCCCAATCCGATTTTGAATCTGTATTTAAAGGTATAGGATTTAAATCTAAAAGTTTGTAATTGGTAAATAAATACAAATAGTTATAGACATTAGATTTATACGATATTGAATTGAATAATCCCTCTAAAATACTAATATGCCCTTCACTCATTGACCAATCAGAATCTTTATAGTATCTATGCTTATAGATTATATTTCTTAACTTTTCTTTTAAATTATAGATCTCATTGTCAGGAATTTCTCTATCGATAGACTGCTCAAATTTTTCTATTAATAATTTTTCTAATCCTAATTCAAAAAACAAAGCATCTTCAAAAATTAATTCCCATTTACTTAAATCTTCTTTCACATTATTAATAGCAATTTCATAGTAAGCTTTTTGAGTTTCATACGCTTGATATTGATACTGCAACTCTTCTACTAATTTGTACGAACGATACCTCAATCTATCCATATTAGAAATAGCTCTACTTGACCTACTAGGTAATATGCTAGCTAACACTTTCCAACCACTAGTGCTAGTCTCTACAACATATTTCACTAATTCTATTTTTTCTTCTATGGATATGTTAATTACATGAACCCAATCTAATAGTGCATGAGATAAAGTATTAAATGGACTATTAGACATTTTATACTCTAAATCTCTTTCAGATAATTTCACTAATATTTTTATTGCAGGTACAACATATTCTTCGAGGCATAGTAATTTTTCAATCCCCCAAAGTATATGTGTATAATAATTTCTTGAAAATAAAGTATCTCCGTTATTTTCGAACAAACGCCAAATTTCAGATTCCTCTTTACTTACTTCCTTCTCAAGAAAATCAATAAATATTTTCGGGGAAGCTTCCACTATTAAATCCATAAAATTTGTTATGGCTAATAGTTGATCGAGTCTAGATATTTGTGAAAACAAACTAGTGAAAATGTCGTCAACAAATCTTTGAAAATCCATACCATTCTCATAACCTCGTAAAGCTAAGGCAATTAAAGACCTTGTTATCCCTCTCTTTAAAGTTACAGAGTATTCATCATCCTTTTTAGTAATTATTTCAGCTTGAAAATGATCTTCAATGGGAAGTAAATACTTGCTTGGTACTGATGATAGAACGTCTAAACTTTTTTCTTTGAAAAGAGTTAATTGTTCCATAGTTATGGCATTTCCAAGTATTCCCCAACTTTCTTCTAAATTAGCTAGCTTAAAAGAATTACTATATCCGTTCTTAAAATGTAATACAAATGGGTCTTCTCTATTGATAATTTGCTTTAATTGATTTATATAATTCTCGTAAGGCTCATTAGCAAATAACTCTATAAACACTCTATCCTTGCTATTCTCTTCCCATGCTCCTGTTAGTAATACTGGAATTAAACTTCTTGTACTAAAGCCCTCCCATTTTGGTTTTCTGTTTTTACCATCAAATACTTTTCTTTTGAATATAGAATATAACCCGTTACATTCATTAACTAATCGATTTGCAAGTACTACATCATCAATCTCTCTAGACAATTTGTTGTTCATATTACTTAACGTTCGCTTCTGCAATCTCAAATGTACTTTATCATTGGTAAAATCCTCTTCACTATAGATTATGATATTAGTATTACGTGGTATAATACTAATTTCAATGGCGTTAAAGTTTGGAATTAAAACTTTGCCTTCTGTGTAGTCTCCTATAGTATTCCATTCATCTATAGTATTAACAATTTTAACTTTGGGTAAGAACTCTTTGCCTTTTGTTTTTATGATAAATAGAATATATCCTAAAACCTCTTCTTTTGTTTTCCCCTGTAAATATATTGTTCTTTCAGTGCTTAATAAAGCTAAAAACTTTCCCTCAAAATCTGTTTCTTCATAATCAAAGAAATTTAACGAAATACTAGGGCTAGTTATCTCTAAAAGGTTTTCTTCGAATTTATAAATATCTAAATCTTTTTCAACTAATTTTAGACCTAATTCATTGAAATAAAACTCGTAATCATTTAACAAAACAGCATCCAATCGACTTGCAATACCATCCTCATTAGTTTGATAATCCACAACACCAATAACGTATTTTTTATAAATTAAAGGTCCACCTGAACACCCTTTATAATCTTGAATTCTATCTTTAACCGTTAAATCAGCTTTGCCATTACTCATTATATTTAATAGATTCGATTCAACTATAGTTCCTTCATTCATTCTAACTGCAGGATAGCCAATAGTTATGGTATTAATGGGATTTTCGAAATTAAAACTAATACAATCTAAAGGATTTATATCATGTAATGGAGACTCCACTCGTAAGGCGATTATATCCATTTCATTAATGCTTTTATGAGCTGAATAAACTGGCTCCGCGATTACTTTATTTTTGTTTCCCCGAATATTCTTATAAACAATTTCAATTGGAATTGCTGGGTCATTTAAATGTTCAAAAATAGCATGTTTTGCAGTTAATATTAAATCTTTTGTAATAAAAAAACCTGTAGCAATATCACCATTACAATTTATTTGCGGTATAGAATATTTATATTTGTGGATCATAAATTAACCCCCTATAATTATTTCTAATATTTCATTCTCTTTACCAAAAATTACATCATAGTTATAAGTCTCTTGAAGTTCATCATCTAATAAGAACTTTGACGCTTCTGTTTCATAATTAAAAAACATTTTTTTCTTAATTTGACTTTGAAGTAATATAACTTTTGCAATGCCTGCTAAATCCGGATGATTATGCTTTTTTCCATTCGTTGAGTATAAGTATTTATCACTTCTTAATATATTAGCAAGGCTATCTGTCATATTTTGTAGGCTACCATGGTGGGGAACCTTTATTAAATCAAAATAGTCGTAGTGCAGCTTTTCCAATTCTGTTTCTAATAATTCAGGATGCGCGTCAGCTAGAAATAAAAGCTTTTTATCATACGCTTCGAGTAAAATTGCTATAGATGAACCATTAGTAACGCTCGTATCTATTGGTGACACTTGATTAAATAAATCCTCTAATGTCTTTCTTTTTGATGTTAAAGATATTGGAGTGCTTGATATAGTCTTTTTATCATCAAGTGTCAATTGCATTAACTCAAATGCATCATCAATATAACTATTTTCATTAAATTGAAAATCCAACTTTTTCTTTTTTAATTCTTTTTTCCATTGATTGCTTAAATTCAGTAATTTAGCTTCATTTGGAGAAAGAATAGTTATAGTAATTTCTCCTATATTTAATGATTTCCTATTTTCAATAGATATAGCCTTTCTATGGAACATACTATTCCAGTTATATCCACCAGATTTAATTAGGTTGCGTAAAGTTAAGCCCTGTTTTGAAGATATTTCTTCATTAGTTATACCTTCTTCATTAATTTTTTTTAGATAATTTTCTCCTAGCGCAATTTCCTGTATTAAAATATCTCTCTCAGAATCCTCCAATTCCATACCTTCATTTTTTTCAAAATTTAAATGTTCAAGAGCATTAAACCAGATTTCATTAATTTTTATAAAATTCTCAGAGTTATTTTCACTTAATAACTTAATTGCTCCTGATATATGATCTCCATCTGTATGGGTAACAATTAATAAGTCTAGAGACTCTCCTCTACTTGCTATGTGTTGTAAATCTGGTTTTATAAACCTCCGATATGTATCAATATAACCACAATCAATTAGTATGTGCTTCTGAGTTTCTATCCCCATTGAGATTAAAAAACTATCTCCATTTTTAGCAGGGTACATCTTTACATTAATCACTATAACCTCTCCCATCTAAAATATTTTCATCAATTTATGTAATTTAAAAGCACGTATTGGCAATGCATCTAAGCAGGAATATATCAATGAACGATATATCTCTCTATAAGTAAATAATTTAAATTCGACTGCCCTCTGTAAAACATTGTGAATTTATTAGTATCTTGGCAGGTTCAAAGAAACCATCTTTCTCACTAATACCAATATCCCTTCCATTCATGTTAATTTGCATTATATGCCATAATGTTGATACTCGCTTTCTTTTGCAATATTCGTTTAGACTTGGTCATCGATCCAAAATATTAATTTTCATTTTTCCTTTAAGTTTTATTATAAACAGCCTTACTGATTTAGCTTTATACATTAGTTAATCGTATAAATTTTCGACTATATTCGCTAAATCTTCTATGCTTAGATATCTTGAAATCCTGTCGATACTAGAACCTCCATCTAGTGCTTTTATTGTCTCTGATGATGTGCCCTTATCAACAAGTGTCTTCATAAATGTATGACGCAGTTGAGTTGAATTTACTCCATATTGTTTTAACATTGATTGAATCGAACGTGCGCTTAAACGTTTGTATAAAGATGATAAAAACAATGCTTCGAGATTGTCATTTCGTTGATCTAAATAATCTTTGATTGCTTTACAAGTTCCATTGCTAAGTGGAACAATTCGTTCGCAATCCTTTATATACCAACGCACTTTTACGGTCCCTTTACCTTCATAAAGATACACATCATTACGGTCAAGCGCTGCCACTTCACTTAGACGTAATCCTGAATATAATAAAAGGCTTACAATCGCATGGTCACGCTTGTTAGATTTAAGAGCAGTTAAATGTAATATCTCGTTTACATTTTCAATGGATAACCAAGCCCGTTCTTGTAGCTTAGCT
Source organism: Lysinibacillus sp. NPDC048646 (assembly GCF_050272295.1). Lineage (NCBI taxonomy): Bacteria > Bacillati > Bacillota > Bacilli > Caryophanales > Bacillaceae > Lysinibacillus > Lysinibacillus sp. NPDC048646. The sequence goes on along the minus strand of NZ_JBNNLZ010000047.1, from coordinate 5,503 downwards.
TTAAGTGGTTTTATAATACGAAGACCCTCGCTTACTTCCAACTTTCCTACATAACGGCTATATGCTTTGATTGCTGCTATTTCACGATTAACACCACTAGCTGAACGCTTAACTAACTGCATATTGATATAGTTCTGTACGTTTATACGACCATATCCATTCAAATCTGTACCATTCTCCTCTAAATACTCACCGAACTTTTCCAACGAATATCTGTAAGACTTTACTGTATTATCTGCTTTACCTGCTAGAGCCTCTGTTATAAATCGATCTATACATTCCTTGTTATTCATACACTAAACACCTCCAAATTAATTGTACGCATTTTTTCTATTAGTTTTTCTGTATAAATGTATTTCTTAGAATCCCATACATATATATCCAATTATACGCAGCTATTATACGTATGTATAGTACAATATTTAGCTAAAATTCTAGCAAATGATTGAGGTGAAAAAGTGCCTATAAAAACAGTGTGGAAGGATTAGTAGAGTTACAAGCGTAAATTTAGTATTATTTATTGTTTTTTAACAGCTAGGTCTTCCCACTACTAAAGTCATGAACTATCATTCATATTCTGACATTTCTTCGTAATGTATTTCTGCTGGATTAGAGCCAAAATCCGTTTCAGATAGTCTAATCCGCCATCTATTCCTACTGCACCACATTCACAAAATTGAAAGTCATTACTGTAAAATGATAATAAAGTTATTTAATTTTAAAAGCTCAAACAAGCATAACCCCGTTCTAAATTTTGGACGGGGTTAAAATATAGTTGTTTTATTTTGATATAAGATACTTCACTATACTAAAAAATATTACAAAAATATCGTTTAAAAATCTAAATTTTATTCAACAATCGCGCCCGTTTGTTGAATATTGTTATTTAACTGAAACCCCTGTTAGTTTAAATATACTTCTCAAACTCACCCTTACAAATGTATACTCAGCTTTTTTCTGCTATCACTTATTTAACTTCATTAAAAAAAGTGTCATATACACTTTTAATTGGATAGTTAAAAACTTTCTTTTTTCATACATTTTCTCTCTATTGATATACGATTTTTTACTTTTTGTAATTGATATCGTGTAGATGATATGTGTTTTTATAATCCTTCAGTATGTTAATTTCCTCTTGAAAGCTTGTACTTCTATCCACAGAATAACCCATTACCAGTATCATTTCACTTGCATTTTGCAGTAATACCTCACCAGTCATTAATTGGGATGTTTTAAATTTTAGTAATCCCTTATTTAACTCTTTAGAGCTAAATTCAAATGATTCAGAATTGTATTGTGTATATATAGTCATTTGTATCGAGCGAATATAATTAAATACATATTCTCCAAACTTGTAGGATTCATCTTTAGTGGGAATCATCCCTTTATGTAAAACACTATTTCTAAATTTGTTTTGTTTATCATCAAAAATGGGTGGAACTTCTTTAAAATGATTAATAAACATTGAAAAAAAAGCCCCTAATTGTCTTTCTGAAGAATTTTTCAATTGTTTTTTCCATAGTTCTGCAGTTATCTCCTCATCTATGCCATTTAAGTGCCAAATAAATTTAATCACCCATTCTCTAAACCTCTCAACTGATGCGATAAAACATCCCACCGCTTCGAAGTAATAGCCATCCAATATAGCATTTGCAGCCATTTGGAATAATATTTGGTACTTATCATAGACAGTTATTGCTGTTGTTTCATGTCCTTTATAACATGTAAAATTATAAACGCCTTCTTCATTTACAAGGACTTTATAGAATTGAAAATCTTGAGGATCAGGCGGATTTTTACTTAATCTAATACACTGACTACAAGTAATATATATATTCAATTTTTCTCCCCCTCCATATCAATGTAATTAAATCCTACCACAATTTCATAAGGTTTAGAGATTAGCTCCTTTCTTAAACTATTCTGTCCATTAGCTTAAGTACATTTCTTCACAATCTTTCATAAACCTTAACATAAATATCAGATTTTCTTTTTCGTGAGACTCAGCGATTCTTGAATTACCATATCTGATAATTCAACTATTATATTTATTTTGAAATTTAGTTTAGTCTGTATAAACAGTTGATAGCGGAAATTTCAATAGGTGGATAATAAGACTATTCATTAAAATCAACCATATAAATTCCGCAAAAAAAATAAAGCATAAACTTTCCAAACGGAAAATTTATGCTTTACGTCACATTGACGTTGTGATTTTAAGTATATCTTCGCCAAATTTCTTAACGATATATTTGCCAACACAGTAATACCAACCCTTTCAAGCTACTTGGTTTTAATACCCAATGTATTTAAAATTGTTATATTGTTTCAATTGAATTTACCTATAACTTTCGGCATTGTTTTGATTAATTTTTTTACTTTCGGCATATGTATGATTAACTAGTTACAATAGACAACTAGTTAGTTCATTATGTTTAAGTACAATACAGATATTCCCCAAAGGAAACTAAAAGACATGTTTTCTGTTAGAATTTAGGGTTCATGCCTTTTAAGGATTTTATTCAGTGTCTATTCTAACGCTTGACATTTAACGGCGTTTCTTTTTTTGATTGATTAGCGAAATGCATAACCCCTTACATACTCTCTTTGCGACAATGAAGCAAAATGAAAATCTAGGGTCTTAACATTTCTCCCTTGTCCCATGAAACAATTAATCGATTCAATCTTCTTAGCCGAGTTTCTTCTTTTTTAGCACTCATTACCCACCAAATAGAATCTCTTCTGTACGAAGGTGGAAGCTGATTGAAGAATTCCCAAGAACTTGTATGTTTTCTAATTTCATCCTCATATTCTTTCGTTAAAGTAACGTTCCTCTGAACGGAAGAATAACCTGTTTGATCATTTCTTTGATTGAAAACAGTCAATCCCTCAGGCCTCATTTGATTGTGTTCTATCAGTTTATGCACCTTTTGCACATTAACTTTACTCCAGAGGCTATTAGGCTTACGTCGAGTAAAGCGAATTTTATAGCAATCTTCATCAACTGTTTTTCGTATCCCATCAATCCAACCAAATGACAGTGCACAATCTACTGATTCGGACCAAGTGAGACTTGCTTTATTGGTCTTTTTCTTTAAAAAAACTACCCAAATTTCACTAGCTGTTTGGTGATGAATATCCAACCAATCAATAAATTCTGTTTGATTACTAAAAAATAGCACTTCACTCATTTTTCCAGCCATTCTAAAATCATTTGATTAAGCTCTTCAGGTCTTTCTTCTTGAATCCAATGACCAGTGTTTAAACTCTTAATGTCTATATTAGGTACAAAATCTTTTATATTTGGAAGCGGCGGAATAATATCTTTCTCACCATAAATCATCAATGTTGGCTGATGAAGAATAGGAGATACTTCACCTAATAAATGCCAATTACGATTTAAATTTCTGTACCAATTGATGCTTGGAGTGAAACCCGTCTTATTGAAGGCTGTGATATAAACAGAAAGATCATCATCGCTCATAACAGGTTCACCTAACGGCTGGGTTGCTTTAGCTAGATTAATCATTTCCATTCCTTCAACAGAGCCTTGTGATGGAACATTCTTTCGATATAAGTTACGAAGAAATTGGGCTGCATTTTCGTCTAATACAGCATCTGCAACACCTGGTTGTTTGTTAAAGTGAACAAAATAGTAATCATCGCCAAAAGCTTCTTCCATAAAATCAATCCAAGGTCTCTCTCCTCGAACTTGATAGGGCAAGCATAAGTTAATCATTTTATTAACACGTTCTGGATGCAGCAAAGCCATACTCCAAACAACACTTGCGCCCCAATCATGGCCCATAAAAATGGCATCTTTGTATTGATAGTGATCCAAAAGAGCAACAAGATCACCCGTTAAATGTTCAATATCATATTTTGTGACTTCTTTTGGACAAGAAGACTCTCCATATCCTCGTTGATTAGGAATAATAACGTGATAACCTGCTTCTACAAGAGGAGTCACTTGATGTCTCCAAGAAAAGGCATGCTCTGGCCATCCGTGGCAGAGAACGATAGGTTGCCCCCCATTTTTTTGTCCAGCTTCAAAAACCTCTAGCTCCACACCGTTACCTGAGATAAGTGTTGGTGTTGGAAATTCATAATTGTTTGTCATTTAACATCCTCCTAATTAAAATAAAAGTATCTTACAATGACAATATTATCATGGACGTTTGACAACAGTCTGTCAGCTTTGAGAAACTCACTTAATGATATTTGTCAGCCATCAATCTGAGTTTAGAAGCAATTTTTTTGCGCATTTCTTTTGGAGCTAAGACCTCTATATGCTCTCCAAAACTAAATATGAGAGAGAACAACCATTCTTTTTCGGGGAATGTAGCTGTAACAAGAAGTTCACCTGTTTCTAACACCGCAATATCTTCTTTATTAAAAACATCCTTCACACGAGACTTCATTTGAGGGGAAACTTTTAAGACAATTGTTGTCATTGTTGTTTGTTCATTTAATAATGCCATAATCTCGTGATAGGATTTTTCTCGACGTTCAAATGATTGATTTTCAATGTGAAAATCACTTATACGGGAAACTCTAAATATTCTGAAGTCTTCTTTTAAAAGACAATAAGCAAATAAATACCAAGTATAATTTTTAAATATGAGCGACATAGGCTCAACTTGTCTTTTGCTGACGATATTATCATAATTTCTGTAGTCAATAGTCAGTAAATTAGTCTGTGTAATAGCTTTCCTTAGCGTCTTAACTAATGCTTTTTGATTTGGAGAGTCTCCATAAGGATGTAAATCAATGATGATTTGTTCCATATGCAGCTTTAGATAATCTACCTTGTTTTTAGGAATGATATTTTGTAGTTTTTCTATGGATGATTCTAACTCAATGTCGTCAACTGTGAAATTAATATCCTTGAGAACAGAAAGAAGGGAGGACAGGTTATTAAGAGTTAGTACTTGATGATTTAATTTATAACTCTCATAAATGCTGAATCCACCATCGTTTCCGGAATGGGAAATAATGGGAATGCCAGCTAGATTGATTGTTTCAATATCTCGGTAAATAGTCCGGACCGACACTTCGAATTTCTCAGCTAATTCATTTGCTGTTACACGATTTCTATTAAGTAACATCACAATAATGGTTAACATACGTTCTATTTTCATCTTGTTCTCCTTAAAAATATATTTTTTTATTATGTAGTAGAATCAATTTCATAATACAATAGCTAATTATGCTACAGAAAGTTGTAGTTGGGAAAGCCGATCAACTGCCAGTTTGCAGGCGTTGTACGCAAGATGAACCAAATCAAAATGGACTTTAGCTTTCTTCCCTGTACAATGGTAAATCTGATTCAATAGAAAATAACCTTTAAGATTAGCCCACCTATCTATTCTCTTATAATTTTAACGAAAAAATTATTTTATGTTACATGAGTCAATTTCATAATTTTGAGACCTTACGGCTCTAAGCTTAAAATGACAAGAAAATAGAGCACCTCCCCAAATCCTGTATAATGAGAGTTACT
>NZ_JBNNLZ010000046.1:0-12343 GCF_050272295.1 Lysinibacillus sp. NPDC048646 | reverse complement strand
CGATATAACCCTTCAGTTCCGAAAGGAACTGTCTAGCCTTTACCTGAGTAATGTGACCATTCTCAATTTAAACTAGAAACATTTCGCACAACTAATCTGCCCCGTTAGCCATCCATGAAGCGAAAAAATTAGCACGTCACCACGGAATATGAAAGATGATTAAGTTCTTTCATGGGAGTTGAATAAAATAGTTTTAATTTTTAACTCCATAGTGTATTACATTGATAATTTTAAGAGAAACCCATTATATAAGGGTTTCCCATTCCTATTGCCATAACTCTATCCATTAAGAATAATTGTCAGCTACTATCGTAGTATTACCTCATGATATTCATTACAATTTATTATCATAATGATAAATTAGTTGCACAACACCAGAAGAGAACGTTCTTGTATTAACCATTTTTAAATTCAACCTCTGTTTTATATCAATAAACATCGGTTTTCCTTCCCCTAAAATAACAGGATGAATAGATAATCTAAACTCATCAATAAGCCCTAAATTTATAAAAGTTGTAATGAGACTTGCTCCGCCGTATAGCCAGATGTCTTTTCCGGGCTTATTCTTCAATTTATTTACTTCTTCAAGGATATTTTCATTTACAAATATTGCTTGATTATTAGTCTCTATATGTGTTCTGGAAAACACATATTTCTCCTTACTATGAACCGATTCCCAAATTTTTTTCTCGGAATCAGAGTCGTTAGTTTTTGGAATATATTGTCCCCATAAATCGTAGCTTTTTCTACCATATAAAATAGTATCAATTTGATTCAAGAAATTAGTGAACCCCATATCAGGGTCCATAATGCACCAATCAACTTCTCCGTTTTTCCCTTCAATAAAACCATCTAAAGTAACTGCTAAATCTAAAATTATTCTTCTTTGTTTTACGTTATTTGACATAGCTCTTTCTCCTTTTATTATTCAGATATTGTTTCTTCTGCCCCGTTGAATAAGGATTACACAACAATAGAATGTATGTTCCTATTCATTGTAACAATAATTTTTCTATCGTTCAACTAACCCCTTCCTCAAAGAAAGGAGTGTTCCATTAAGGAATATAGATGGAAACATCCTATTATTTATGCCTTTAGGTTTTTCTATTCCACTAAGATTTAAAGTAAACAAGTTTTGGAAAGTAATACTTTTAGGATTTTTTATTTCATTTTTAGTTGAGGTGATACAGTTATTCACTTCTATACGTTCATTTGATGTTGATGACCTTATACTGAATACTCTTGGTGCAATTATAGGGTTCGTTCTTTATTGGTCTTCTTTTTTATGGATTCTTCTACTAAAGCACCCCGTTAGCCATCCATGTAGCGCAAAATCGGCGCTACACCACAGAGGATGAGAATGTGTGCAAAACGGGTATAGGATACTAGGGCTGGGAGAGGAAGGTCGATGAACTATGGTGCCATAGAGCCCATTCGTTTGTCTGGCTCCAACGACCACGGTGCATCACATGAATGTCGCTCCCTTACGGGAAGGACTCAGGGGAGATTAAGCCTACTCTGGTTATTGCCACCAGCCTCCAATACTAGTTGCCGTAGAAAGGATGATTACAATGGGAGTAATCATTGAACGCGCATGTGGGATGGACGTTCACAAGGATTCCATTACTGCATGTATTATGACGCCAAAAGGAAAGGAGATTCAAACGTTTTCCACTAAAACTGTATTTCTATTACAGTTAATCGACTGAATCAAGGAGCATGGTTGTACCCACGTAGCAATGGAAAGTACAGGTGTATTTTGGAAGCCTATTGTTAACTTACTAGAAGCGGAGAGAGCTCACCTTCACGAAGTTGGTAATGCTCCTCCTCAATTCTTTGCAAATCCATCATGAATTTCAATCTTATATCGCTCATTTTTCCTTCTCCTTCAACATTAACATAATCTCCTCTATAACAATTTCTGGCTCATCATGATGAATATAATGTCCACTTCGGCTAGCAATCCGATACTTGCTTGACGTTGACAGCCATTGGAATTCTGCTTGGAGTCTTTGCTCAATTTCCAATATTTCTTGAGATGGCCATCCCTCTTCACCATTGTCAGGTAAACCTCTTGTAATAATTGCGAGAGGGAGGTTACTTTGCTTTGAATGATCAACGATTTGCTTATAGCTTTGTATTTTATCAATCTTTTCACTATTCAACATAGGATTCTCGTAATATTCCCTATTTCCTGCAAGCAGATTTTCGGGTAGAACCTTTTCATAGGCAAGTTCTTTATATTCCGGTACTGCGTCAACCAAAACCATACCGCAGATGTTCAGTGGATAAAGGCTGGCATACAATCTAGCGACCAAACCACCAAAAGAATGTCCCACCAATATATAGGGCTTCTCCACTTCAAGCGCTAGCAACAATTCGTTGAGCTCCTCGACTAAATCATAGCAAGTCGTCGGGACGGATGCGACTTGACTCCTGCCAATACCCGACCTGTTATAGGAAAAGGTTGATGTTTTTTGCGATATTCGGTCTTGGACTTTTTTCCATGTCTCATAGCTATCGCCTAACCCTGCTATGAAGATTACGCTTGGAATACTGTTACGTGAATATTTATTGAATAGTCTGCGGTTATCACAGATATCAATTATCTTTTTATTTTGTATAGTCACTTTTAATCACCCAGTTCAATTATAAGCTTCACACTATTAATATTTCCATAATAATTGGATTATTGTATAGTTTTGCGAATTTTTCCATTTTTTATTTTGTAATTTCAGCTGAAAGCTGCGTCTGCTTTCGTGTTGTCTTTATTCCGAAATTGAAGAATTTAATTTTCATGGGAGTTGAATAAACTCCATCTCTTCTTTATCAAAATCTGCAATTCAAGGTTCTATCAATTCTTTCCCATACATTTCTTCAGCAAAACATTCGGCTAAACCTTCCAATACTAACTATTCTTCTACAGTCACGTCACCATGATTAAATGGTTCAAATGTAAAACAAACTTTATGATTAAACTCGTGAGCTAAAGCGGATTTTAATCGTTTCTTATTAAATTCATTAGGAACAACCATTAGCAAAATATATCCCGGTATTCCACCAAACCTGAATCTCCTTTATTTACTTCCATTTCCTGACTATCTTCATCCCCTAAAAGAATATTTACGTCGATTTCTTTTAGGGGCATAGAATAAACAATAGCGCCGATTTTAGTAGAATAAGAGGCAATAGCAATGGAACAAACTATTTCTATAAAGCAGCGTATCCCGGGCGGTAGGTAAATTAATCAGGAACCTAAACCGTGTATGCGAAGCATGAGCCATATAGTCCGTGGTTACCGCCACGCGACACGTACAATGTTCCCTCTCTCAATGTTTAGAAACTTTTAACTACAGTATCTAGTTTAAACGTTCTAATTCCACTTCTATATATATTGAATGATAGTAGGATGGAGGGGTATTAATGCAGTATTATTATAGCAATCGGATGCCGTTCCGTGTTCTAGATAAAGCTGAGTCTTGGAAACTCCAATAAGAGGAACATACGGTTGTTATTAGGAAGCTTGTAAAAAATCTTGAACAGCAATATGTGGCGGCATTAAAAGAATGGGAAAAAGCGTTTGCTCAGGCACATCACCAAGTAATTAGAATATCATGAATGAAAGTATGGAGAGTTTCCTCTATCTATAAAATAGTCCATTTACAAATAATCATCCACATCACTCGTTTTCAAGTTGATATAATGCTCCATCATTGTCTGATGTGATTTGTGACCAGATGGTTGGGCGATTATAGGGATATCTGCTCCTTTATTATACATCTCTGTAATTTGAGTCTTATGGAAAGTGGACGGCGCAAATCATAACCAAGCATGTATCGCTTGGTTCTAGCTAATTTCAGAAATTTGGCGGCTAGTATAATTCCCACACTTATCAGCTTCACCAACAAAATAATCATCTTGCTACAATCCACATACAGTTATGTATTTTTGAATCGATTGTAGGCATTCGAGTGTTCATAATTTTTCTTTCATATCGCCTTGTTTTTTAACATGACCCAGATCTGTCCTAATTGAGATTCTTTAATGTTTAATAATTTATAGGGTTTATTATCAATAATACTTCCAATCTATTGTAAGGGCCATTAAATATTTGTTATTTTCATTTCAACCCTCAAGCTCAAGTTGACATGAATCATCTTTATATATTCAAAATATGCCAAACCTTTATTCTCTAACCATTGATTCAACAATATTTCGATAATTAAAAATACAAATTTTACAAAAGAAGAACATATTTGCTATATTGAAATTAGACAAAAATGAGGGGGATTACATATGGAAAAGCTACGTGCTGCATTGCATGCTTTTGAGCTTGGTGAGGTAGCAGAGCAAATCTTGCAGTTCGCAAAAAAGTCAATTCGTGCTACGACAACACCAACAGCAGATGACGCCATTCAAATCGGACAATCTAAAATTGGCGGTACGCCCGATGTACCGACAGATTTTGCATGGCCCTTTACAAATAATGACCAACCATTATATTTTCTATGTCAGCTCAATTTAACGGAAGTACAGCCATATGATTCAGACAATTTATTACCAGATGAGGGGCTGTTATCCTTTTTCTATGATGCTGCTGGACAACCCTGGGGCTATGATCCAAATGATGGCGATGGCTTTCACGTTTTCCATTTCACACAAGCACCTGACCGTTTACATCGATTGCAGCAACCCGCAGCATTAGATGAACATATTGTTAGCGCGGCGTTACACTTTAGAAATGAATGGACACTACCCTCATGGGAGTCTCCCTATGCTGAAAATTTAGAAGACATTTTAACAGAGGAACAACAGGATACCTACAATGACTTTTTATATGAGTGGGTCGATGAAGAGGCAACGGAACAAACGACACATCGCATAGATGGTCATCCTGATATGATTCAAGGGGATATGTATTTACAATGCCAGTTTGTCACAAATGGTTTATATTGCGGGGATGCAACAGCCTACAATCATCCGTTACGCAAGGAGCTTGAACCACACGTCAAGGATTGGCATCTCCTATTACAGCTTGATTCGGAAGATGACCTCGGCTATATGTGGGGCGATAGCGGCAAACTTTACTTCTGGATTCGCAAGGAAGACTGCCAAAATAAAAATTTCGATAAAGCATGGACTGTTTTGCAGTGCTATTGACTATTTGTATGTAATGATTTCAGTGGCTTTCATTAATCCGTGATATTCATCAGGCATTAATATATTCACATTTACAGAAGGAGGCAATACCATGAAAACTGAACAATTTACCAAAAATGAAACATCATGGTTGCAACTTGAGCAAGAACTACTTTCTAAACAATATAAAATTGAAACAGACGTCTATCCTTCTAAAATCATCACCCCTTCTTTTTCACTAGACGGCATCACGCTGCACAAAGTACTTTGCCACTATCAACAGCTCGCATTGTTAGATGCATTTCGTCAAGAGCTTGACTTTGAGACACAGCGCTACTGCCTTTCTCATTTCACTAACAAGCACCAATCATTAGCCTACTTACCATTGTTAAGCTACTATGCAATAAATTTAAGTAAGTATGGTGCAAGTTTTGAATATTTAACAGTTAAAGAATTGTTAGCAACAATTAAAGAATTAGATATAGAAACTTACAACTCATTCATCACAATTGGCTCTGGCACTTTGCCACTACATAAACAACAACTGGAATCCGACCTAATTTTTTGCCAAGCAAATGATGTGCTGGCAAAGATTACGATTCAAATTAAAGAGGAAAGCGAAGAGGCTTATCGCCAAGCATTAGCATACTTAAATGCTTTATTAGAAGAAGATTTTCCTAAAAGCTATAGTATTCACTATGAAGGTAAGAGTAACTTAGTGCTACCAATCGAGCATTTACCTGTTACATCATCACATCACTTCTTCGCTAAAGCTGTCAGCTACCCTAGCCTACATGCCGCACTAGTCGAGTATAGCTATAAGGCGATGGCACAATATCATTTTTATCAAGATGTCGATGAGGAACAGGCTGCGATGCCAAGTACATTCGCCGTTTTTGGTCTTGGTTTATACGATAAAAGCTACGGCAAGCTCGTTATCGACTATATGTATGCATGCGATGGTGACCATTCACCAATGCTTGAATACTTTGCGAAAGCCTATGTTGAAACATTTGGGCTAACACCGGAAACATTGCCCGTCTTTGTATGTACGGTACTATCTGTACAAGAAGTTCCGAATGATGCTTTCTTTGAACAAGCTATGAGCACAGATGACAACTTACAATGGTTCGAAAAATTTATGACGACACCACTAATAGAGCTTAGTCCATATATTCCTCTCAAACAAAGCGAAGAAATGGAGGAATATAAAGATATGGCTGTAGGGCAGCTTTTATATACATGCTTTGGCATCATCCATTTGAATGACTTTACTAGCTCAGCATTTATGCACATTCCAGAACCCTATCGCACACGCTTTGAGGCGATACTTAAAGAACTTATATAAGGGGTATTTTCATTTTTACAGACATTGCCGAATCGATCTGTAGCAAGTTTAAAGAAGGAAGAAATACAATTATATATTGTAGTTGCTTCTGCCTTTACTTGGGATGAGCTGACATCTAGCCCTGTGCAGCATATGGATGAACTGCTACAGGAAAAATGGCTTTGGTCAGAAGTTGAAGAGGAATGGGAAGAGAAGGAACCACGCGGCTATGAAGAATGTGCTTTTATTAGCTACTATGTTTACAGTGAATATCAAATGCGTGCAGCGATACCCTTATTCCAAAATATCGCAACTATGCGCAAAGATTTAGTTCCGAGTTTGACTGAGCTACTTGAGCTATTGGAAAATCGCCAAAAGCTATGGGAAACAATTTGATTAGAAAGCTAGCAAAGAAGCCGGGCTATGAGTGCACTACATGCCAGCCCGGCTCCTCTGAATCTTCTCCAAAAGTGAGTGCTGTCGATTGCTCCAATTGCTTTAAGTGATCCTTTACTTCTTGAACCATTTGCTTTCGTTCTTCCATTGTGACCCTTTAGGCATCCCACCTTATTTGTAGACAGTATTGCTTTACAAGCTACATCACATGTCTATACCCTGTTATTATTTTTCACTTGCTGTATTCCCCATTGCAATCGAAATTCTATTCCAACTGTTGATTTGATTGATGATTAGAACAAGATCAACATACTGTTTCTCGTCATAGTATTCACGTACTCGCTTATAGAGGGCATCTGGAACTCTTTTAGTAGGAATTAAAGTTATATGCTCAGCTAGTTCTAGAGCAACTTTCTCTTCAAGTGAATAAAAAGTACATTCATTCCAAGCATTTAAACAATAAATACGCTGTTCAGTTTCACCCATCTTACGAGCATCGGATGTGTGCATGTCTATGCAGAACGCACACCCATTCATTTGAGAGACTCTAATTTTAATAAGTTCCCTAATTGCTCGATTAATATTTGACTTCTTCGTGTATTTTTCCATATCCATCATTATTTTCATACCGTCAGGTGCAACATCGTAGTAGGCAACTCTTTGACTCATCAGGCAAGTCTCCTTTTGTTTTTAAGATAAGACAATTATAACCACACGAGAACATTTGTGCTAGTTTTTAACTGCATAACATTTGAATGAAAGGGAATCCAAGAAAGAAAATATACAGGAGTGATGGATAAATGAAGTGCCACACGTTCATGTGATGTCTAAGAAAAGAAGCTCATACCTGGCTTCATGCCAATCAATGAAAAAAATATCATCATTATTGTGCACCAATACATTTCCGGGATTAGGGTCATTATGTATGAACGTGTGTGAACTTTCATCGTTCAATATCACTTCAATGCCATTAGCTATGAACTGCCATCTGCAGCCGCGGCGATGTCGACCTGCAATCAGGGCGCAAAGACCTCTGGATTATCGTCCCGCCATGCGCCTATGCAGCCAATTAAACAGGCCGTGTAGCTTCTCATCATGCTATCAACCTCACTGTCCGCATATTCAATTGCGATATTTATGCCCGGCTTGCGCCATGCCAAAATTCGACCGGAAAATCCAGGCCACCAACATTCTTCATACAGTTTAGGTTTACCATATGCCTTTATCGACTCATCTTGTGTTGCGCTCATCGTGATTCCGTTGGGAAGCTTTCCGGGAAACGGAGCTTTAATTCTGTCATCCGACCCGGGCGCAAGAAAATGTATGGCACCAATGATCCATCCATCTTGATCTGTATATTGGCGTCCAGTCAAATCATTTATTTTTGGTGCGCGATAAACATCGATACGTATCGATGTTTTCACAGACCAGATAATATCGTCGTTGAAATAGCTGTTCGGGGGTGGCATGCGCTTGACACCGAATGATTGCAGCAAAGCCTGAACATCCTTCTGATTATACGGATGGCCAAGCATTTCAATGAGCAGTTCAGATGGTTCTTTCATGCGTATATTCATTCCTTTCGCTTCGCTCAAGGGACTCAACGTGATGAAATTGTTGTGTCCCTTGAGCGAACTTTTTTCTGATAATAACCGTTCCCCGTCTCGATGTGCCGGGGCAAAACCGTTGACTCTGAATAATCCTTATATTCTACATGGCTTCCAATTTTTCCTTCTTCCACTATCCTGCTCCGTTTCGTTCAATAAAGAAAAAAAGAGCTGCAAATGCAACTCAATCATTCTCAAATAAAGCCCCCGATAGTTTAAAAGAAAAAAAGCGATTCATTTTAGGAATCGCACGTCTGGTTTGTTTAATTAAATTGTGACTTTCTTAGTATTTTTACCAACTACTCCCACAACTCCAATTAACCCAAAAATCGCCAAGATATATGATGCAAACAAAAGTGTTAAAGAAAGTGGTTCAGAGTGTATTCTAAACATACTAACAATAAAAATTAGTAACCTACATACAAGTGTAATAATTATCCTAGTCATTATTAAACCCTCACAAAAGTAAATAATCCCCTATAGAATAAACCTAGAAACTCCAGTATTTAAATAAATATTGGTACAAAACCCAGTTATATGTAAGCGTCAAATACATCCCACCTTCTAACCTCTTTCGTGTTATGTGATAATCACATTAACATCAATGGTTAGGAGTATAGTATTTTCACTTTTAATAATATTTATTACACTAATTTCTTCCCATGCCATATTCCTTTGCAATATCTGAAGCACTTTCCCCCGCGTCAAACAATGCTCTTATCCTTCTTCACCAAGTAGCTTGATCGAGGATGTGGCAGATAACTTTATACTACTACTCCATTAATTTTAGAAAAGCATACCTTTACCGAATTGTGTAAGGAATTGGCTTCAATTGGTCTGATAAATATATAGAAATTGCCCTTCAGAGTACAAAAATAGTTTATTAGTGTCATTTACACTTATAAACTATTTTTGAAATTATATTTTTCTAATTATTGCATATGTCTATTTGATATATTTAGAACGAACAATGGTCCTATTATATGGCTCACCTTGTAACGTTTCACCGGCAATATTTAAAGTTATATTATAGACACCAGACTTTTTATTCGTTGGAAAATTTACCATAAAGTTTTGTTGATTAACCTTTTGTATTTGTAGAGAAGAAGCAATATCTTTACCTGTTGGATCTAATACTCGTAAATCGAAAGTAAGTTTTTGTAACTGGTGGTTAGCTTGCATTGTGATGATATTATTCGTTTCTAATGCTCCTGTTGGAATACTCACCTTAATCAAAGATGGACCCCCGTGTTGAACTGCCAGTAAATACGCATTATCTCCTGCCTGCGTGCTAATATTTAGCTTCCATTCCCCCTTCTCAGAAATAACGTCAGTAAATGTATGGGGTACTACGCCATTAAAGAAGGAGGCTTCCTCAATTGATTTGATTGTCTGGTTGGTATATTTTTTTCCTGAAGGAGATAACAACTCTATCTTATCACTAGTTAATCCTGTCCATAATTTAACATTATCGAGTGTAGCATCCACATAAAAAGAATGTGTAACATCATTTGACGATTGTAACTTTCCTCCATAAAAATAATGAGAAGCATCCAACTCTTGAAACGTATCAGATTGAGAAAAGTATTCTTGGTTTACAATGATACGATCAGTAGAAGCAGACTGTAGATACTGTTCCAATCTATAAAATACCGCAGATCCCATTCGAATACGGTCATGGTCAAGTGAGGTATCGGTAAATAAATGTGTTCCGTAAGATAATTTAGTGCTTGCCTCTTTGACTAATCCATCATTTGGATCGGAAAGATATAGACCACCCATCCAGAGTGCAGATAGAAATGGTCCTGTATTAGTACCAGCAATTGTATAATAGTGGTTCTTGCTTACATTGGGGTGATTGTCTATTAGTGAGCGAAAGTGTTCCATTTCCCCAACTTGAAGTGAATAAGTTCCATCATCTTTTTCACCGAGTAATGTAGCTAGCCAACCTGCCCACCAGCTATATGCAAGATCAGCTAACTCTGATCCATAATGAGGGGAACCTAAAGTAAACACCCTACCAACGTACGAATGAGCATTATTAAGAACTAATGCTGCTTGGGTATCGGGCCCACCCTTGCTATGGGCAATTATATTTAATTTTTTTCCGTGAAAATGTTGACTGATTTCTTTTAACATAGAAGCTAATAATTTTCCATTATCGTATTGACTATAAGAACCTTTTCCTGCCGCATCGTATAATTGAAGAAATACAGTTTGATACCCTGCTTCATAAGCTTTTGTATACATGTCATTAAGACCGTGATATTCTGTATTACCATACCAACTTGTAGCGTTACCGTTTTTCCCTTGAACGAAAACAATAGGTGGTTTATTCGGATCAACATTCGATGGAGTATCTCCTAGAAACCACTCTCCAGGTGTAAAGCTTTCACCTGGCGGCTTCAATCCATAAGGTTCAACCAGGTTTGAGGCAAAAACATCTGAAGTAGAAAAAAGAATAATTGTGACCATTACTAATAACGAAACCATTTTTTTCACATTGTTTTCCCCCTACTCATTATAGATGAAGTTCGTAAAACTGTAGAAAAGCAATTCAACATAATTCCACAATAACACTCGATTACTTTAAGGTGTGTCGGTATTGACTCATTTGTTAGCACCATCCTTGATCACATTGAGAGGTAATCAGCTATATGTAAAGTCTACAAAAACAGGTGTTGATTAACGGGTATTAATGACAATAAATATGTCTCGAAAGATGTATTTTCAAACAGAGACAAACTAACTCTACCTCCCATCTATTCCTAACATTCTATAAAAAGTAAATGATTCCCTTCTAATTTAGACAATAAAAATAGCGTTATCTTATAAGTAAAATAAAAATTGGAACGCTCTCATAACTGCTGGGCGTAAATTTTTATTTCCTTTTACAAATCATCATAAAATTTCCTCAAATAAATAAAATAAAGCATAAACTTTCCAAAAGGAAGATTTATGCTTTACGTCACATGATGTTCTGTTATTTTAAGTATATCTAGTGTCTCTGAAATATTGAGCCCTTTACTGATTTGTGGCAGTAATCAAGCTGGTATCGTCTCAGTCATAATAGCAAGAAAACTAGCAACCGATAAGGCAATTAAATTCCATATAGGAAATTGAACTGCATGGGATGTGTTTGAATGGCTAGCTGATTTAAACCCGCTCACTGTTTTCTTCCTACTAACTCGGAAATTGTTAACACGATGCCCCTTCCTTCTTCGATTTGATGCTTGTATAGTTAGTAATTCACTCTTTTTCCAAAAAGACTTCAATAAAGAAAATTTGTTTAATAATCGTGGGACCTTGGCTCGGTACACTTTGGTAAACCCAATTGTAGGCATTCGATTGACTGGACCGCTTAAGTATTTGTGCATATGTGAATGGCAGGTTGTGGGGCTTTCCCACGTTTAATCTGCGCTTTTTGGAATGAATCGCTTTTGCAGCTTTTACATTCGTAAGCATGATCAACGTGTTGAACTTTCATCATCATAGCGGGAATGAATTTCGCTTCTTCACGTGCGATAGTTGAGCCAATTTCAATCATTTGTCTATGGCAACAGTCGCACTTCGTACTTTCTGGATGATGGCGAATCATTGCGTTTTTTCTTATGTATTTTACGTACAACCGTATAGGAAATTATGTGAGTGCTTTGTTCTTCTGTGTGCTCAGAATCACTAAAAGAATGATCATCATCAAATAATGATCCTTGTCTAATGGAGATTACGAACAAGTTTGGAATTCATTTTTTGAAACAATTAACTTGTTTGAGAAAGTAGTAAGCCCGTAATCAAATAACGCATATAATCATTCAAGCACCTCCGGTATGATAGACGTATCAAATGAAGGAGATGCTTTCTTATGCCGATTACC
>NZ_JBNNLZ010000045.1:0-13105 GCF_050272295.1 Lysinibacillus sp. NPDC048646 | reverse complement strand
ATTGGTTCAATAACATTCGAATTCATGGAACATTAGGCTATTTAACACCCGTGGAATTTAAAAAACAGACCTTATAATTTTTGTCCAGTTTAGTGCTGACATACCATATAGTTTAATGGGTAAGGTATCGCCTCGATTACTCTCATAGCGTTTTAGGGAGGGGTGTACTAGGGGGTTTTTGCTATAATGGGAAAGCGTTCTCAAAAATAAATTTTTGTGGGGTTTCCTGAAAATATTCTAGGGGTTATATCAAATGACTGAGAAAGATTTTGTAGAAAAGATGCGTGAGGAACTAGAAACAATGTCTGATGATATGCTAGGTTCGATAAAATCGACCCTAGATTAAATAAGACTCTAGTCTTGATAAAATAAATATAAAAGAGTGATGCTGCCGTGACAAAAATGACTGCTGAACAGAATAATGAACTTAATAAATTTTTAGAATACCTATTCCATGCCCATTTTGATTCAAGATTTACAGACGATTATGACTTAGCAACCAAACATGAAATTGAAGTTGCTTTAGACTGTGATCTAACTGAAGATGAAATGCTTGTTATGAAGATAGCATACAGGAATGGTTATTTTATAGGCGGAAAGTAGAAAAAGTGCTAAGGGGATATTCTAAGGAATAGGGTTATTCTAATCCCACTAAATCTGTTTCAATATTACTGTATATCATCTTTTTAAGGGTGATATAAAAGTGATAATCACTGTACTAATAAAATATTTACATAAACAATAAGAGAAGCGTCTAGCCGTAACTAGGCGGTTTTTTGTATGGAACATAATTACATGAAGTAACAAGTTCCTCGAACTGCTTACGTTTTATATCTATATTTTAAGAAAACTTCAAGAAAATCCTTACTGGACTTTCCATTTACTATATTTCTGATTATAGATTTGGCATCATTAAAAGTTTGTGCAAGGTAACATGGCGAAATATTCTTCGTATGGTACAAATGAAGAATTTGATATACTTGCTGATCTGTTAATTTTGTCACATAGGGGTTGATTTTAAAACTTATAATGTAATCATTCTAAAATAGTGTACATAGCAACACTTGCGGTAGGGAGATTGAATAGGACATTCGAAATAAATATAACACTAATAAAATGCAATATTCATTATTTTTTCTTTATAAACAAAAATATGTAAAAAACCTATATAATACTATTGTAATTATAAACGGAGTTAAGGGAGTAATGTATAATGAGTACCTTTGTTGTTTCAAAAAACAAAGAGAGTCTAGAAAGTTGGTATTTAGGTGAGAGAAGTAGATTTGATTCACTTGGAAATAAAATTGTAAGTATTTTAACTGAAATCATTGAAACAGAGGAGATTCAAATTCATTCGATATCATCTCGTTCAAAAGAAGTGAAAAGCTTTTTGAATAAGGCTATGAAAGAGAAGTATAAAAATCCTTTGGAAGAAATACATGACTTAGCTGGGATTAGGATAATCACCTTTGTTAGAAGTGATGTAGAAAAAATTAGTAATATCATTAAGAGAACCTTTAGTATTGATAATGAAAATAGTATTGATAAAGGGGCAGAATTAGGTATTGATAAAGTTGGATATCGTTCTGTACACTTTGTGGCTGAGATGACAGAAGATAGATTAAGGTTAGCTGACTATCAAAGGTATACTGGGATGAAATTTGAAATACAAGTAAGAACTATTATGGAACATGCTTGGGCTGATTTATCCCATGATAGAAACTATAAATTTAATGGCGTACTACCTAATGAAAAAGATATAAAAAGGAGATTTTCGTTAATAGCTGCAACTATTGAACTTTTGGATAGACAATTTGATGAATTAGCTAATGAAATTGATTCATATGATGAGGAAGTGAAAAAATCTTTAGCTGATGGATTAAAACTGATTGAAGTAGACTCAACCACTTTATCGAACTACTTGAAAATTGAATTTTCTGATAAAATAGCTAATGGTACGATAAGTCCTAATTTTAATGGACAAGATAAAAGAGTTATTGAAGAATTAAAACTCTTTGGGATTTGTACAATCTCTGAATTAGATGAAATAATTATAGATAAGATTGGAGAAGAACAGAATTTTACAGGTATGATTCGGCATTTTATGATGGCTAATAATCCTATGAAATATTTTAAAGAGGTGTGGACTAAGGAAAGTTGGACAGTATTTGAAGAAGACTCCTTGAAACTTATTTTAGGTGAAAATCCAGATTTGGCTAATGCTTTAATTGAATATGGACATGATATTGAAGTAGAGTTAGAAGATGAAAATGGAGATTATTTACCAGTAGAAGAATACTTAAGGCAATAAAAATTCTTTTTATTCTTGCTTTAATGATATAATTACTATTGAGGGTTACATAAACCAAGTTCAAATTAAATGTAAGTCACCTTAACTATATAAATCAACTGTAGGAAATGACCCAATATAACTACACTTTAGCGTACAGGACGCCTGTTTGTCGGCATAATGTTACGCGAATCGTAAATAGGCAAACTACACGCGTAGAAGCTGAAGTATTGGAGTCTTTGGACGCGGGTTCGACTCCCGCCGTCTCCATAATAATGTGGCTACAAACGTAGTCATATCAACGATTTTCGAAGCTAGGGATATTGAACGGGAGTTGAACCCTTGTTGAATATCCCTATTTTCATCCCTAGAGATAATTAACATATTTATAACGAATTTTTGTTCATAGACCTTCTAATTCAAACAATGAATTGGGAGGTTTTTTTGTATGTCTAGAGGTAGAAAGCATGGTGTATTTGCAACAAGTGGTGATGTAGTTGTAATGCCAACGAAAAATTACGAGTCGAAGCGAGATTGCTTAACAATTGAAGTTGCACTTGAAGTAGTGTTCCAACAGATGCGTATAGCAGGAAATAGACTCGAACGATTGAGAGTTATCAGTATATCTTTGAGCAGTTCATGGCAATTAACAAACTTATGTATGTAGAAGACATTACAGTTGAAGCATTGTATTACTATCTAGATGTGCTTAAGGTAACACCTGCAACTAAGTTAATACGCTTGAAGTCTACGAAAGCTGTTCTGAGTAAGTTTTACAACAACGGTTGGATAAAAGAGAAATTTTGGTACAATATTCACATCAAAATTGATAAGGAAGTCAAGAAAGGGGCGAAGGAAAGCGACATTGATAAGCTCTTAGAACTTATTGACCAGACCTCATTTATTGGTTTCAGAGGCGCAGTAGCAATCAAGCTGATGTACAAGACGGGTATTAGGATTCGCACATTAGGAGAGTTTAGAGAACGACATATAGATTTTGACAATCTGTGCTTGAATCTGGATGGCTCAACATTGAAAAATCATAAATTCTTAAAGCTACCTATTGATAAGGAACTAGCTGATATGCTTCAATTTTTAATCAAAATGAATGATAGCATCCGCTCCCATTTTGGTACTGATAATCATAATGCCTTTATCACTCAGAATGGTTTGGAAATGAACACTAGTAAATCATCAAACTGTGCAATTTCAAAGCAGCTAAACAAGTATTCAAAGCGGTTTGGCTTAGCAAATATTAATGCACATGCTTAGGAGAGACTATGCAAAAAACACGGATATGAAGATAGGATATTTTATAAATAATAATGGTGGGGATACTTTCAACACTTTAAGTCTCTAGAAGCTTGAAGATGAATATAGATGGACTATTTCACACAGTGTAAATAATTATACGATTCGATTCGAGAACAACTATCTAAAGTAATGATGGAAATTTATAGAATGTGTATAATAGATTTAAAAAGAAAATATGGAAAGTTGGAATCTGATGCATAACATAAGTATGGTTTTAGAACTTAAGCGACTCATAGCTGATGTTAAAAGCTATCAAGGTGAATGGAGAAGGTCAGATGACTTTGAGCGATTTGTAGCAAAGCTTAATAAATTATCTAAAGAAATAGACTTACCAACATTTGAATTTGAACCATTTCATTATTCAAGTACAAGGAAAACAATAAATGATAATGGTTTTGTGTCACTAACAAACCATTTGGACATCCTTGAAGAAGCCTTGAATTTACAAATGAAAAATAATAATAGCAAAGCGTATAAAGAATCAAAAGATCTTAAACAAAAGGTTTTTGTTGTTCATGGTCGAGATAGTAATGCCGTTTTAGAAGTTGAAAGTATTTTAAATAGAGCAAATTTAGAACCTATTGTTTTACATAGAGGTGCAAACAATGGACTTACATTGATAGAAAAATTTGAGAAATATTCTAATGTAGATTATGCCATTGTAATTTTAACTCCAGATGATATAGGTGCTTTATATACTGATGGACCATTAACTTCGCTTGATTTAAAGTTTAGAGCACGTCAAAATGTGTTATTTGAATTAGGTTTCTTTTTTGGGAAATTAGGAAGAGCAAAGGTATGTTGCTTAATAAAAAATAGTGTAGAAAAACCTTCTGATATAGATGGTATAGTGTATATGTCTTATCAAAATTCAATTGAAGAAATTGAACTAGCTTTGTTAAAAGAGCTAAAAGAAGCTGATTTACATGTGAAAATACTTTAATGAATTAATAGAATGCTATTGATGAATTTAGTATAAGTAACTTTTGGAAATATTGAGGTGAATAATTTTGGTTCAACACCAAAATCTGTTCTTGCTAAAAAAGAATACAAAAAAACATCTGTATCCGCTAGAGTTGAGAGTACGACCAAACAACACAGCGAGGTATACAGATGCACGCTCATTCTATCAAGAATTTATGGGATTTACCAGAATTAAAAATTATCGCAACGAATAAAATCAATCACCAAATTTTCCTTGATGTCATGCCAACCCAATTGAAACAGACATGTCCAATTTGTGCATCTGAAAATACGAGTCGTCGCGGAATCGGTTATGTTCGAAAAGTTCGTCATCTCGAAGTGTTTGGTTGCCCTGTTTATTTGAACTTACCTGCCATTCGTATGTCATGTACAGCCTGTTTTGCGCATTTCGTGTGGGCATATGAGTGTGTGGCACCGAAAAAACGATACACAAAGGCGTTTGAGGCTACGCTACCAAAGCAGGCAATCGGCGCTACAATCATACATACAGCACGTGTGACAAACACACCCGCAACAACCGTTGCACGTATCGTCCATTCATGGAAAACGGAGGAAGCCGCACGTGTCAAAAAAACTTGTCAGGAATTTGACTTGCCACAATCTCGTACTAGGCATTGATGATTTTGCCATTCGTAAAGGGCATACGTATAACACAGGTCTCCATGATTTACGTAGTGGCACATTTTTAGATGTCATTCCTGGACGAAGAATAGAGGAATTGCAAGCCTATTTCAATACACAGTCTGCTCTTTGTGCGCTGAAGCCAGTCGCGATTGTCATGGATCTGGCAAAGGCATATCATACGTTTGCGGAAAATATGTATCCAGCAGCAATTCGCATTGCCGATCGTTATCATGTCAATCGTTACGTAACTGAAGCACTTCAAGCCGTTCGAAAATTCGTTCAAAAGCAGCTATCACCGTTTGCCAAAAAGGACCTTAAGCAACACTTCCGAATTCTTGGTAAACGACGTGATCAATTGGAGGATGTTGAAAAACGTATACTACACCGACTGCTTCAATACACCGAAATACTGCATCAAGTCTACAATTGGAAAGAAGCCTTTATCGAATGGTACGACTGTAGTTCCACGTACGAACTAGCGAAAAAGGGTTTCGAACGTTGGTTGGGGCAAGGTGCTATAATCAAGCATCCGGCCATAGAAGTAAAGGTGATAACCATATCACAACGACACAAGCGTATCGCATTATTGCTAAAGCTGGTGATATGATAGGCAACCATTCAATAGGCACACATACAATGCGCAAGACGTTTGGTTATACGTATTATCAAGCGACAAAAGATGTAGCGACATTAATGGAAATCTTCAATCACTCCTCACAGAAAACGACTTTACGCTATATCGGAATCACAGAAGAAAGCATTGAGAACAGCATTAAAGGTATATCTTTCTTCTAGTTGATAGATTGAATTGCTGATTGGTACATGAACGTAACCTTTGCTAATAAACTCTTGATTTATCGATATATTGAAGATGATGAATGAAGAACCCATGCTTCCTACTACACTCTCACCAAAAGGAAAATGAAGTGATATAAACTTAATGTATATATCGTTTTATTTTTGTGGTTAATGGTAATTTCAGGTTATTGTGTGAAGCGTTACATATAGTCTTATCAAATAATTATCGAGAAAAAAAGAAAGAACGAGATATTTGCAATATAAGGTTTTGGATTAGGTAATTTTTCATCGTTGTGTAATGGGTTATAGACCTTGAAACTATAATGTTATTTAATTATTTTGGACTAGTATAATTTAAAATATATGGGACTATTAGTTTGATGTTCAATCTCAGATTTAATATACTAATATTAAGAATAATTAGATAAGGTGGGATTGATTTGAGAATGTCAACAGTTCGATATATTAATGAGGAGGAAATAAAAGAAGTTAGAATCACTGATATGACAGTGAGTGATTATGAGGCTATTTATAAAGGGAAAATATATTGCCCAACTCCTTATTGTCCTGCAAAAGCAGTTTATAGTGGAGGTAAAAAGGCACATTTTCGTACATGGCAAAAGAAAGACCATCTTCAAGGGTGTATTCATGAATTTGATAGAGTTCCCATAAATCGAGGCATTAGTACCGAAAATAGTATTGGTGTTGATATTAGTTTTAACAGAAGACAAAATGCTATGAGAGATGCATTTAAACAAATGAAAATAATGACAATGACTGAGGAAGAAAGAGAAAATATTAAAAAAGTGAAACCACGTCCAAGACCTAATAGAAGGAATCCCAAAACCGAAGGTAAAGAAATAATATCAAATGTTAAAAATACATTAGTGGGTGGAGATGTACGTGAAGAAGAAAGTGGAGGACAAAGAGGGAGGAATTTATCAAAAAGATTTGTTGATGCCATTTCTAATTCAGATATTGGGGATATAAGATTAGTAATGGGACAACTTACAAATGTAGAAGTTCAAAATCCTACTGCTAAATTTACCGTAGAATGGAATGAAAAGAAAATATATGTAGTTTTTGAAGAAGCATTTGAAAAAGAACCTTCTAATGGTGCATATTTAAATAATTTTGGTATTGTAAAAAAATACTTAGAAAATACAGATTTAGTTTTATTCAGTGGTGTAGGAGAAATAAGGAGAAATCGTAGAACAGAAGAATTAGAATTAGTTATATATATTGGAACCGACTTAAGTTTTAATGATTCAGGTATGTTACATCTAAGATGATAAGTTCACAGAAGGGTTTGTAAGTTTTTTGTGAGGTCTACATATCTTATTAGGGACAAGTGGGTTCTGTTAAGAATACACATCAAGCTCAAGCGTTTAGGAAGTAATAGAGTAAGAGTATCAAAGAAGCGGGATAATCTAAGTGTTTATCTCGTTTTTAAATTTGAGATGTTGTTGGAACAAAATTAACTAACAGTTTTAAGTTGTAGTTCATGTAAGTCACACAAACCATCTGTGGAGCTGCAGGAACGTCTGTGAGCCTTCCTGTGAATGAGGTTGGATTTCAATTCAGTGGTGGTAGCTGTGACACTTTACGAGCTTGAAGTGAACAGATGATAGGGGCATGGTTTCCGATATTGAGATAGGGTGTCTTCCTATATAAAGGTGACCTCTATCAACCACACGAAATTCCTTCTTCACATCGAGCCAACACTACTTTACAATAGAAATTATAGGAAATCAATCGTTGGGAAGTGGTAGTTGCCTAATGATTTTGAAATGAATCGTAGATATATCAACAGCTGAAAGCGCGAAAACAGTAGGTAAGAGAATTCTACTTCTTTTTCGGTCTTAACAACTGAAGTGGTGTAGCTGTAAGTAAGCAGATTAGTAACGAATGAACTAGAAGGTTATCTTCCGATGCGAAGGTAACCTTTTTATGTCGAGAAGGTATTTAGACGAAGAATGATACCTTCGATACGTCTATCATCTACACCAACTGGAAAAACTATGTTTGTTCGGGATGTTGATTGTATTTGCAAAATTTGAGCGTGACATTATCCAACAACGCACTGAGACAGGTTTAGATGCTGCTCGCAAACGTGGTCTTATTGGTGGAAGGTTAGCTATTGATGGAAAAAGGAAAGGTGTACATGCATTGTTTGAAGTAGTAGAGAGTGCAACGGATATTGCAAAAGAATATAATATCGTTAGAGCGACAGTGTATAAGATTATTAATGAAAAAAGAATAAAGGTGAGAAAAATGCAACAAAGTAATTTAACTAATATATATTCTAAAAAGTATATAGAGAGTATGTTGAAAAAGTATGATTATTATAAAGATTTAAGAGCAGTGAATGAAAATGTAGAAGAATTGCTAGAAAGTTATGAAATAATGAAAAAACATTACAGAAATGAATATTTTTATAAAAATACATTGTTCAATAAACTTGTTTTAGGTAAGCATAATCTAAATACTACATATGCGATGAATGAAGTAATAGTAAATAAATCTAAGGCTGATATGATAATTGTGAATAAAAATTCTCCAATAGTATATGAAATAAAAACTGAATTAGATAATTTCGGTAAACTAGAGCACCAAATTATTGATTATTATAAAATTGCTTCTTTGGTTTATGTTGTTACTGCTGAAAACACTTATTATCCACTTTATAGAATTTTAAAAGATACTAAAGTTGGTATATACGTTTTA
The DNA here is from genome assembly GCF_050272295.1 of Lysinibacillus sp. NPDC048646. Taxonomy (NCBI): domain Bacteria; kingdom Bacillati; phylum Bacillota; class Bacilli; order Caryophanales; family Bacillaceae; genus Lysinibacillus; species Lysinibacillus sp. NPDC048646. The sequence goes on along the minus strand of NZ_JBNNLZ010000045.1, from coordinate 4,368 downwards.
ACAAATCGGAATACGTTAAGTTTAAAGAAAAAAGCAGAGGAAGACGAGAAGTTTTTAAATCATAAGGTTTTATTTAAGTTGCTTAGAAAAAGTGAATATGAGAGAATAGTAATGGGATATTTTGGGTACTTACCGAACGTAAAGGCGTTTGAGTATTATACTGAATGCCTAAAATTATTTATGCAAATTGAAATATTAGAAGCTCAAAAATTGGTTTTTAATGAAATTTGGGAAAGAGAAGAAGAGTTTGTGAAAAAAACCATGCAGATAATACCTTATGAATTGAGATGGTTGATATACAGTAGTAAATTCAATACAACAGGTTATAAAAAAATACTTGATATTTTTAACTAATAAAGGAGTGTATTCTGTGTATTTTCCGTATTTGAGAGGGAGACAGTTTGATTTAATCGCAATTAGGGAGTTAGTAGAGAAGGATTTAATAGATGAGCTTATAGTTCCAATAATAGAGCCGATAAAGCTCTCTTCAACTCTTATTTCGACATTAAAAGCTTTTATAGAAAAACAAAGAGAGGTTCTTCTAATTCAAAATCCTTGTGTGGGAAATTTCGCAAAAGAATTAGAAGCTCATGAGTTATTCGAATGTTATGTAGAATTATTAAAGAGTCCTTATATTATTATTACACACTTTTTCAATGAAAACTCAACAGTTGAAATACACGAGATAGCTACTAATATTGACAAAAATATTGAAGACATAGCTATTATCCACAACGAAGAGAAAGTTGGACTTCTGAAACAATATAAAGAAGTTTATTATAATGTTAATCCGAAATATAATATTATCCCATATGAACAATCTTTTAAAAGAAGGTTAAGAGGGCAAAATTTAATTTGTTTAAAAAATGTATTTAACAAGCAGAAAAGAAATACTGATTATTCTTTAAAAGATAATGAATTTTTTTCCGAAGAGCATCTACATTATGAATCTGAAGGACTTCTAGGTTTTTCTGATTATTCTGTAGTAGGAAATGATTATAGTGAAGGTGGATTTGCTCCATACGCAATAGCACTCCACATTGTATATTTTTCATATGACGATGATAATGATGATGATGTATTGTGGATTAGACATTTTGTATCCGATTCAAATGACGATATCCGTGACCCAGCATTAAAATGTTCAGAAGCTCTAGCGAAGCTTGAAGAATGGACAAGTACTATTGAAAGAGAAAAAATCGATACATACGCTATAGAGCAATTATTAGAACATTTTTATAGAGGTTCATATCCGGGATTACCAACTTTAAAAAAACTGGCATTAATGCATCATATTCAATTAATGAATGTTTTTTTGAGAGGTGAAATCTAAGGTGAACTGTTGCGAAAAATGTTTTAAGGATATAGAGTTAATAGCAATGATTCAAGGTAAGCAAAATAAAGCTCAATGTGATATATGTAAATCTAGAGATGTTTATGTCTATGATATGGAAAATGATGAAGGATTAGATATATTATTTGAGGAATTTTTAAGTATTTACAAGCCTAAAACAATGCTACCAGATAGTTTTCCGAATTCCATGTTGTGTTTCTTAAAAGACGAGTTAGTACATAATTGGAATATGTTTGATTTAGATTCTACTCAGGTGTACCTTTTACTATCAGTGTTAATGGAAAAGCAATTTCCAATGAAAGTAAAACTTTTAAATGAACCAGTTGGTATTCTGCAATTAGCAGACTTAGATTTTATAGCTGCCAACAGTATTTTAAAAAGCTATAGATGGGAAGATTTTGTTGAATACTTAAAACATGAAAATAGATTTCATTCAGCCCATATAAATTACGATGTATTAGATGAATTTTTAAAAGGTTTAATTGTGACTATTGAAAAAGGGTCTAAATTATATAGAGCTAGAATTTCTAATGATTCAGAATTGAAAATCAAAGAAATGGGTGCGCCACCTAAAGAAAAAGCATCAGCAGGAAGAGCTAATTCAGAAGGGATTAGTCATTTATATTTAGCTACTCATATTGATACAGCAGTAAGAGAGATTAGACCAGGAGAGCAAGATATGATATATCTTGGTGAATTCACATTAGAAGAAGACCTAGTTATCGTAGATTTAAGGAGTTTAGAAAGTATAAGTATATTTCAGGGATTCAATAAGTTGAGATATGCTCTTAATTTATCGAATATTAAAAAAATAAGTAATGAGATTTCAAAACCTGTAAGAAGAAATGATAGTAAGTTAGATTATTTACCCACTCAATATATAGTTGATTATATAAAAAGTAAACGTATAGAAAAAGAGTTTGAACATTGTGTTGGAATTGGGTTTAAAAGTACACTTTGCCATAGAGGCTATAATATAATGATTTTTAATCCAGAAATATTAAGGTGTAATAATTTAACTAGCAGAGTTATAACACAGGTGATTTATAATTAAATGTTGAAAAAGGACATAGTTGAATTACTATGTCTTTTCATAATTATAAGCTCAAAACATCAACTTTATCATCAATATTCTAGAAAAGTACTTTATTTTAATTCACCTCCTTATTAGAAATTTACGAAATAGGTTTAGTTTAATAAAGACTTATCCATTATCCACTTTCAATAATGTTGTAAAACACGCCTTCACCTGCTGCAATTGAATGAACAAATGGTGTGATAATGTAGAGTCATCATATATTTTGAAACATGGGGTGAGTAAGGTGGTATAAGAATAACAACTACACAAGCGTACAGGTTTCAGATATTGCTTATAGGAAGTCAATCCACAAGTGGTTGAAATTCGCACCTTATAGACTACGTAAGAAACAATTTTCAGCAATGCATGAAGCAAGAGCAGACCTAGCGACAATCGCAAAACAGAGTGGTCACAAGAACCTTGAAACAATTAATAAACACCACCTATCAGTGAATGATAGAACTATTATATGTATTTATAGATATAAATTATTTATAGAAATAAAGGATGGTAAAAGTTTTGGGAAAAATATTAAAGCATCTAGAAAAAAAATCTATTCTTATATTGGGAGTACTAATTGCACCTTTTCTTTTAATACCTGCTGTATCAGGAATTTTAAAATTATCACTATTAGTGGGAGAATTTTTACCTAGTTATCTATTATTATTGGAAATAGATACAAGTGAGAAAGTAAGCATTTCAACTTTTATTTATTACTATACATGTTTTTTAGCAATTGAAGTGACAGGGATATTAAGTTACGCAGTGTATAAATTAAGTAGTTATAAAGAGAAAAAAGAGAAGAAAGATGAAATTATAGAAAAAGTAATACTAGTTAATCGAGAGTTGAGAGTTAATTTATTTGTTTATAACGCAGAATTATATACAGTAGGTGGAGTGTCATGTAATTTGAAAAAAATTATTAAAGACAAAGAAATGAATGATTATGGGAATTATTTAAAACAAAAAAATTTAAGTTTTAATACAATAGAATGGGAAAAACATAAATTCGAATTAGAGATTATATTAAAGAATAATAATGAAGAAATTTTGTATGCAGAAACTAATGAGATTTATAATTCAATATACATTCTTAATAATACAAAATGGTCGTATAATTTACCGACGGAGCAATTCAAAATGTTTGATAAAACGATTGAGAAGATTAATTCGAATTTAGAAATGATTGTTGAAAAGATTATGCAAGATAAGATAAATATACATAGTTAAATTCTGTAATAAAATCATTCTTTTACATAAGAAGAGAGCTGCTGTATCAGAGTCACCTGAGAAGCAGTTTGCAAGCCCTTCGAACGTTCTTGTAAGTATTTGGACATATATGTGCAAAATGCCATACATGTTAGCTTCATTACGTTATATTGGGATTACAGAGGATGTTCTTGAGTACAGCATTAAGAATGTCCGCTTTTTCTAAGAAAATCAATTGAGAACATATCCAATTGGGTATGTTCTTTATTGTGGGTTAGAAATCATAAATTATGCAATTGAAATTGGAATAGGATAAGAGTTAGTCGTTGGAGAGTAAGCCCGTATTCAAATAACGCATATAAACACGTAGCACCTCCCGGTACTATAAAGATATCAATTAAAGGAGGTGCCTTTCATATGCCACAGCAAAAATTAACGATTATCCCCGTCACATTATATCCCGAACTTAAAAATCACTCTGTAGTCAACTCAACAGTAGATCCCCGCATTAATACATGTACGATTAAAACAGCAACGGTGGAAATTTCCTTCTATAATGGCGTAGATGAGCACATCATTCAAAGCGTGATGAGGGAGTTGAAACTTCTGTGAAACACGATTTTACTAGCGTGAAAAATATCTACATCGTTTGTGGAAAGACGGATATGCGAAAAGGCATTGATGGCTTAGCTACACTGATTCAAGATTCTTTCGAACTTGATCCCTA
>NZ_JBNNLZ010000044.1:0-14533 GCF_050272295.1 Lysinibacillus sp. NPDC048646 | reverse complement strand
TTATCATTCCTATCCTCGGTTATAAAGTTAGGATTTCCGAAGAAATCCCTTGTATTTTCACACATTAGTGCTTATAACAAAACTTGTCGCGCTGCTCCGTTAGATCAACAATTCCCTCAACTTTCATCACTATTAGAGGTCCAAATTTTATAAATGTATTTGCCATTTGTCTCTATTTTTTCTTTATTTACCGTAACATTTACATTTAGATAATTTGCCCATTTAGGTATGAAATCAGTTAAATAATCTATTACTTTTTCATCTGGAGTCGCATACCCTACACAAACTTTATTAACGAGATAAATTAAAAATTCCGGATATAATGAATCCGTCCATTCATAAGCTTCATACAATGAATCAAAGATTCTATAATCTTCTGCATATTGTCCACTTAGCCATTGTACTTCCATTAGCTAGCCCCTTTCGTACTTCACTTTCATGATGTTTATTCAACTATTCTGCTTCATTAGCTCAACGGCTCCATTAGAACAATAAGTTCAACAAAAAAAGTGTTAATCCTTCTTAGATTAACGCTCCTGGTTCTATCCCATTCATAAATCTCGCCAACGGGGAATTGTATGTTAAAATAGGAATAATAGTTTTACTTTATCTGGGATTTTGATATTTTATGAGGTGGATAAATGAATTATTTCGAATCAAAAAATAATCAAAATATGTTGTCTCTAATGTTAAGGAAATTTTACATAAAAAGCTTATTCTTTCTAAACCGTTAAATATAAATGAAGAAAATAAATTGAACCCTGCAAATACCCATTTCGTAATTGAAGAAGAAAAAATTCCTTCCAAAACAATGGTTTTGCAGTTTTAAAATCGGAGAATGGGAAGATGTAGAAATAAATGTACAAGGGAATAATGAAGAGCCCTATACAGAATTTATTGAAATGGTGGAACAAATATTTAATCAACTGCCTCAACATCTTAGCTGTGCATTAAAGTATTTAAAGGAATATAATTAAAAACAAAATTGTTTTTATTTTCACCTTATCTTCACCTCTGTTTATTCTATTTCTTCCTCGTTCGAATGGAGTGCTATTGAAAATTGCAGACTAAAAATACATAGACGTTTAGACCCAGATTTGATATGGAGTGGCGTGCATGGTAGCCTCCCTCAGGCAAAGGCAGTTGTTGATACAGCTGACTTCCTAGCTCTAGAACTATGCACGTAGAGGCTCCATGTTAAATCATTTTGGCCTATGTAAAAACCATTGCAAAACTCTGCAGAAAATCATTGCAATATACTGTACTCATTTTTTGCAAAATACAACATATTCTGAATTTTCAAAAGTTAGAGGAAAAATATTATTTTTTTTGGCAACTCACATGATTCTTATTGTTTTTTATAGTATCCATTCCATCATTACAGATAAATTTCAGTTCTTATTATGTTTATTAGTCCAATTTTCTTAAAATAAAAAGTGTTCTTCACCATAATTTGTGGTTGATTTTCTATGAATTCAATAATTTCATATTTATTGATAGAAGAAAAGCGAAAACTTACGTATCGTAATTGTTGTCGAAACAAATCACGAGAGAAGTTTTCGCTTGGTATCCTAAGTTTTTCAAAATGCTATTATCACATACCGTGTCTGGCACTCTATCACAATTACAACTTTATAACATTATTCTTTCGGCTCTAAATCCTCAATTGAATCAATGTCCATATAGGCTGGCACAACAAAGCCGTTTTGCGTACCTTCTAGATTTTCACCTAAATCGACGATATCTTCCTTATGCTTCTCATAAAACGCCTGATGAGTTGTTGGTAGCCAAGGCGCTACAGTGGCATCGGCTTCATCAGTGGCAATTGCTTGGAACATAATAGCAGGGTCTACAGGTGTGACCGTCACTTTATAACCTAGCTGCTCTAACACTGCTTTTACCACACTGCTTGAAGCACGCTCTGAGTCCCAAGGGGTAGAAATCAACTCCACTTCTGTGCCATTTGCTTTCGCTACTCCTTCCGTCCATTCATTGACTTTATCCTGATTATCTTCGATCCACTTCGCTGCCGCATCCTCAAAGTCAACGTCCTGTGCATCATACATTACCTGCTCCATATCTTCAGGCTCCCAGTAGAAACGATCGAGCACTGTATATACATCAGGTAAATCCTTCTCTAAGTCTTTTCTTACAAGTGTATTGATATTTTCAGTACCACCTAAAGTTCCTTTAGGGTCTTCAAGTATTTTCAAGTCATAGGCGGAGAATTTCCAGTGTGGCTTCCAACCTGTAATAATGATTGGCTCTTCGTTGTCGATGGCCTGCTTGAGGGAAACTAACATTCCTGCTGTAGAGCTTTCCTCTAATGTCCAGCCTTCTAAGTTTTCATATTGCTCCAATGCGTCATGTGAAAGGCCTGTTAAACCTGCCCCAGGTTCAATCCCGATGATAGTATAATCAACCTGTTCTCCAATACTTGCTGCCCCTTCTGTTGAATTATTACTACCTTCATCACCACCACATGCACCTAACAGTAATGAAGCAGTTATTCCAAAAGTAATACCTAACGTTTTTAATCTTGTCATATTCTCATCTCCTAATTTAAATGTTGATATACCGACGGTTTGACCCATTTTTAATGTGGTGAAATTATTTTTTCACCGCATATTACAAATAGGCTTTTCTAGTTCTTCAACACATTGTCATTTGATGGGCATGCTTCATTAAAGTTGATTGAAAAAAATTAACTCACTAATCCATTGTTTGATGCACAATTGGATCTCTGCGATGCTTATGACGACGTACCCTCATGGCGTCTAGCGCATACATTCCTTTATTCGCTCTATTAAATAGGCAGAGGCTGGCAACGCTCCTTAATAAATTTCTACTATCGAATGTTACTGTAATTTATAAACCATTATTTAGTTTTAATATTCGAAATAGTGTGTCGAAAAAGTAACAACTTAATATTAACAACAAGTTGTTACTTGTGTCAAATCGCAATTATTGCCCGCGTAACATCCATTACATGAACTGATTCTACTTACACCTATTATTACAGCTGAACATTTTTATGTATTTTAGTATTATGGTAGTTCTTCACCATAACCTGTAGTTGATTTTCTACTAATTCAATAATTTACCATTTAATGATAAAAAAAAAAGCGAAAACTCGCGTTTCGTAATTGTTGTCAAGACAAATCACGAGAGGAGTTTTCGCTATGTATCCTAAATTTTTCAAAATACTATTACCGTTATCATCTTTTTTCGAAGTTTCTTTTCCATCTAATGAAGATCCTAATGTATTCACTGTTACAGTAGGTGCTTTTTCAGTACCATGTCCTATCTGCCAAGTGAAAACGATTCTTCATGCACAAACGTTACGGCGTTTTCGTCATGGCTATGCTTAGCATCTCGGATTTAAGAAAATACTTTACTTCATCTGCATAGGATTTGTAGATTTCACTTAAATCATCCACCTGCCCCCCCTCCTCTCTCCAAATAAATTGGGTTACTAATTATATAGATTTCAAACAGAATTCGTTACAAAATTTTAAAATTTTTTCACAAAAAGCATCCTATGTATGAGCAAGTTTAAAATCCCCCAACATTTCCCAGTACATACCCTGTTGCGCGTATCAAACTTAAAAGTATATCTAACTGTTCCTTATATTAATCTGCCCATTAGCTCCATAAGAAAAAGGCTGCTCGATTACAGCCTCGCTCTTCTGTATTGCTGCCTTAAGTATAAACATTCACAATCTCTTCAAATTTCAAGGTTTTCTATCGCCTTATGGCTCACTTGTTAAAGTTAGATAAATTATCGTGGCGGTCATACTGTCAATCACAATCTCAAAATCAACAACCCAAGAACTAAAAATCGGCAGGTATGAATCCACTATTGAATTCATACCTGCCTATAAGCTGCTATCTCTAACTTTTGGTAGCCCTAAGAGAACAATTAGCCTGTTATTTAATTGATAATATCTAGTTGTTGGATATTAAGTGAGTAATCAGTATCTCGATTTTCGCTGTTATCAACGATGATTTTACCTTCATATAATGATTCCCCTGTACGTAAATCACCGATAAACAACAAATGACCGTCAGCAATACGATTCACTAAATATAGTTTACCATCCGTAAGCTGTAAAAAAGGTACGTCTTTATCATTAAAAGTGCTTGGATAATTAAAGTTTACAGGCTCTTCCCACTGTTTCTTTTCGATATTATAGCGGTTCACCTCTATGCCGTTCGCTGAAGGAACGGGAATGAATATATCTGCTCCATGAAGAACCATCGACTCCACATTTGGCTTTAATTCGGCAGGAATCGTCCATTCCTCCACTTCATTATTGAGGTTGTTATATAGATATATTTGGCTAGGAATAGTTTCAGGTTCAGCATCTTCCTTTTGATTCTTATATTTTTCTACCATATATAAGTAATAATTTTCATTTTGAATGTTATCGGCATCATTAAAAATACGGATTCTAGGCATGACGCCCTCTTCGGACTCTACTTTTGCGATCATTGCGTCATGTTGTAATTCCTTGTTGCTTTCATCAAGCGTATAAATGTGTAACTCCACCCCACCATTAATGAGATGGCCCGTTGCTAATATCTTTATTTTACCATCTTCTACATAGATATCATTCACATTCATCCAGTTATAGCTTGCTTGGACTGGCGTATTGATTTCAAATGATGTACTGTCATTAGTATTTTTATCGAGTATATCGATATTAAAAGTTAAAAGATTCCCTTGGATCACTTTCCCATAATTATCCGAAATATCTGTGTAAATCAATCGTGCTTCGTCTTCAAAGTACAAACTAGGGTACAAATCTTTTCCACGCATAAAATTACGGTGTTCTTGAATATATTTTTGAAACATCGAGGGCTCATCAGGCGCTATCAAATTTTCAATAAAAGACCGGAAAGGCCGTCTAAACCGATCAGTCGAACCATCCTTTGATATGTACAACCAACGATGAGTATTACCACTCTGATAATCCGCTTGAAGGATAAGATTTTCGATTTCTTCCTTATTTCCGCTAGTCGTTTCAATTTTAAAGGATACATCGTTTTTAGAAGCCATTGCTAGTTGGATATAGTAAGAACCGATTGTCGTCACGATTACTAAACTAATCAATATCGTTTTCCAATATTTTTTCATTGTCATTCCCCCCGTTAGACCCTGATTTTATGTTTTAGCAAATGATTCGCGATCCAAATGGCACTTCCTAAAACGACAATGCTGGTTATCAGTTCCATTACAAAGATTTCAAATCGGTAAAAATAGCCTGTATAAAATAAGTCATTCAATAAAAGCGGTGCAATAAAGATACTGAATGAAAGCAGTCCATAAACGAGTGCGAAGAAAATACCTTTTAAACCGTAACTCCGCTCAAACAAAATCGCAGTGAATAGAACTGCTACAAAGATTAACCCGATGCCATAAATCAGGATAAATTCAGTAAATGTTTTCGGATACAGCAAGCCCCATATTGGTAGCGGAAAAATTTCATAAAATGAAAAATACGTTCGGAAATCTGCTGGTACAATACTATTAACAATTTGTATTTCGATAGGCATTAATGCTATCTGACAGGTAATTAAGCCAAGTACCAAAAACATAATTGCCGTCAATTTAGCGAAATAAATAGTAACTCTTTCAGTCGGCAACATTAATAATCTGTAAATGAACGTATTTTTTCCAAACCAATCCCGATACCAAATAAAGAAAACATAAATCATCAACAATGCGATACAAAAAAAGATTGGCATCACGAACCATACAGAATTAATGAATTGGTGAAAAGAAAAAGCCCCGTATTGCTCAAGAAATTGGCTCACAGATAGTTGATTTTCATACATCACCTGATCTGCGCTATTCATAAATCCTTTTGAAACAATAGTCGCCCCGATGAACTGACAGACAATTGTCAACCCTATTAGGATTAGGTACAGTTTGAAAAAACGGCTCACTTCAAAATTAACAAGTTTTAAATAGCTTTTCATCTTCGATACACCTCCCGCATAACATCAACGACTGATTTCCCTTCATTCTCACGTACTTCCTCTACGCTAAACTCCTTTAATACTTCACCGTTATCAATAAGCACTGCTCTATCAATCAAGTGCTCAATATCATTAATTTCATGAGTTGTGAGAATTACACCACGGTCCTCAATCAAATGACTTGTAAATACTTCTACAATTTGTTCACGGGAGAATATATCAATACCGGAGAATGGTTCATCCATCAGTAAATAATCTACATCCAGTGCCAAACCTAATAGCATATTGACTTTAGCCGTATTCCCCTTTGATAAATTGGCAATCCGATCAGTAGGGTCTAATTTAAAAAATCGTAACAGCTCTTCTGCCCTTTGCGGATTCCAGCTTTTATAAAAATCCGCCATGAACGCAAAGGCTTCAGCAATTTTCATTTGCGGCAACATCGTGATCGTATCGGGAATAAAGGTGATTTTTTCAAAGCTTTCTTTTCGGATTTTTTCCCCCTCAATCAAAATTTCACCGCTATTAATCGGCGTGAGCGCCATAATAGCTTTCATGATTGTCGTCTTGCCTGCCCCGTTTATTCCAATTAAACAAGTAATTTCACCTTTTTTAGCAGTAAAGGAAAGACCTTTTAGAACCTGTTTCTTGCCGTATTTTTTCTGGACATTTTTCACTTCGATCATTTTGATTCCTCCGTTTCCCCGCTTTCGGCATCATACTTTTTCTCAACTAGTTCCAACACTTCGGATAACGGCACATTGATGGATTTAATGGAACCTAAAAATAAATCAACCGCTTCGACAATCAATTCTTCACGGACACTTTTAAGGACCGCTTCATCTTTCGTAATACAACTTGGCATATTTCCCTCAGTAAAAATCAATCCTTGTTCCTCCATTTCCTTATAAGCTCGTTGCGCGGTATTGGGGTTAATCTTCAGCTGATGGGCCAGTTCCCTTCTTGATGGAATCTCCTGGCCAGGTTCAAAAAATCCCTTGGCAATTTGCTCTTTAAAATGCCGGATAACCTGGACATAAACCGGATCCCGATTATTAAACTTTACAGTCAAGTAACTCAACTCCCAGAAAATCAAATTTTCGTGTATTAACCACTTAATACAGATTGTGCATAATGATGGGCTATGTACTGTTAATAAAGAACAACCCGATCAATTACTTAGCCATTGCACTCGCTAATCCATTCCGTGTATTAACCACTTAATACACCTTGCTCAAAAAAATGTATTAAACAGTTAATACACTCTTTGAAGTGTATTATAGGCTTAATACACATTTCATGTCAATCACATTTATGGAAATAAATTTCAATAATTAAGAGCCAACCAGTTGTTAAACTAAACTAGGTCGTTGGTTGAGTAGCATCATTTTGAGAAATTAGCCCCATAAAAAAAGACTCCTACTGCCTCTATCTTCACTTAAAGCATTTTACTACAATTATAACTCAGGTTGCGCAGTCATTAACTACTGAATAATTTTGGTAAGAATTCGGATGATTCAAGTTTAGCCTAAAATAATAAAAAGCTGCCCTTTATAACTTAAAGGAGCAGCTTTTGTATGTTTTTTGTGTACATCTACTTTCGAATTTTAGAACAGTCCTAGCGCATGTCCGTCGCTATCCACATCCATACGTAATGCAGCTGGCTGTTTTGGTAATCCAGGCATCGTCATAATATCACCTGTCAGACAAACTAAGAAGCCTGCACCTAGCTTTGGAATGACTTCACGAATTGTTACTGTGAAGCCTTCTGGACGTCCAAGTAATGTTGATTGATCAGATAATGAATATTGCGTTTTCGCCATACAAATCGGCATCACATCCCAGCCGAATTTTTCGATTTGAGCAATTTGTTTTTTCGCTTGGTCTGTAAATTGAACATCTTTCCCGCCATAGACCTTTTGTACGATTGTACGCACTTTTTCTTCAATTGATTCTGTTACATCGTATAAAGGAGAGAAGTTATTTTCTTCATTAAGGACAGATAGTACTTGCTCTGCTAGGGCTAATCCGCCTTTGCCGCCCTCTTCCCAGACATTCGTACGGGCAATGCGGACATGATTTTCTTGACACCAGTCAAGCACTGCTTGTAGTTCTGCTTCTGTGTCTGTAATAAAACGGTTTAACGCGATGATTGGTTCAACACCAAATGTGCGAATCGTCTCGACGTGTTTGGCTAAATTTTCGATCCCTTGTAACAGGGCTTCCACATTTTCGCCTACAAGTGATGTTTTCGCTACACCACCATGCATTTTTAACGCACGAATCGTTGCTACAAGCACTACGGCACTTGGTTTGAAGCCTGCTTTACGCGCTTTAATGTTCATGAACTTTTCAGCACCTAAATCCGAACCGAAGCCTGCTTCCGTTACAACGATATCGGCTAATTTACGTGCCGTTTGTGTCGCCATAATCGAGTTACAGCCGTGCGCAATATTGGCAAATGGGCCGCCATGAATAATGGCCGGTGTCCCTTCTAATGTTTGCACTAAGTTTGGTTTGAAGGCATCTTTTAGTAGTAAAGTTAGTGCGCCTTCTACTTGTAAATCACGCACAAATAATGGCTCACGCTCGAATGTATAACCGATCAAAATACTTGCTAAACGCTCGAATGTATAACCGATCAAAATACTTGCTAAACGCTCACGTAAATCGTTTATGCTTGTCGCTAAACAGAATACAGCCATAATTTCAGAGGCAACTGTAATATCAAAGCCATCCTCACGTGGCATTCCTTGAACGGGTCCACCCAAACCAACGACTACTTTACGAAGTGCACGGTCATTTAAATCCATCACACGTTTCCATAAAATTCGACGTGGATCGATGTTTAAGACATTGCCTTGGTGGATATGATTATCAATAAATGCCGATAAAGCGTTATTGGCTGTTGTAATGGCGTAAAGGTCGCCAGTGAATACAAAGTATCTTATTTCACTCCATAAATAACTCAACGGGTGGTACACTGAAGAAGAAATTACGAATGCTAGTTTAGACGCCGTTTAGAGTTTATAGTTATAAATTTTATGTAAATGATTTTGAAGTTAATGATTCAATTTTATGAACAAACCTATTTAGATCAGAGCTTTTCCGTTTCTCCAATCTCTTCTTATATGAGATTTAAATTGTTCTTCTATTTCTAATCCCTTGCCATCTACATGATCAACTATTAATATTTGTGGAGTTATATTAGTATCTTCTTCGATAGATATAATTTCTTCAAAAATAGTTTCATACATTTGACTAACCGCATTTATATCAGAATTTGAAACATTCTCATCTGCTTTACCTTGTGGGAAATAAACTTGACTAGGTTGGTCAAAAAACATAAATAATGGCATAGGTGAATTTTCTTGTGTAGCAAAGTATCTTAAAAAGCTCAAAAATAAAGCTATGTGACAAGACACCCAATTTGCGCCACTACCCATCTCTGATAAAAATATCTTGTTCCTATTGTTTTGAAATTGGTAAAGATCAAAAGTTTCATCTACTAAACCAAAGTTTAAATTTATAGGTCTATATTCTTCTTCAAAATCTAAATTGAGAGCTAAACGATTCATATTATTTGATAAAAATGTTTGTGCTTTGGATTTCTTAGTTTCTAAATCAAAACCTGAAATTTTTTGTTCTAATATTGTTATTTCACTTTTTAAATTCTGAATTTCCTCATCGGAATTGTCGAAAAGCCCTTCACTCACCAAATCTTTATATAAGATAATTTTAGATTTAGCATAATTAATCCTTTCCCTTTTAGAAACCAATTCTCTTGAATAAATGAAGTTATTTTCAATGTCTTTAATTTGTTTCAATTTATCTTTAATTTCAATTTCAATACCAATATGTAACTCTTTCAGTTTTCTAATATCCTCTGAAAAATCTGTGGTATATTTAGTAGTGATATTTAGTTCTTGATCAAGCCACTCCGCTGCCTCTTTCAGTAAATTATCTTCTTCGTAAATTTCCTCACAGTTTTTTCCGCATAAAGGACAAATATATTCCTCATTAAAAGTTTCTGTAGCATTTATTTGCTCTTTTATTTCCTTCAATCTCGAAGTGAAATTAAATCCATCATGATTTACATCCTTTAGATTATTGATTTTTAACAATACTTCCCGTTCTTGATTTCTAAAATCTTCTAACTCTTTATTAAGAGAGTGATATCTTTTAATAATTCCACTTTCTTTAAAAAGTTGTGCATCATCGAATACAGGTAAATTTGAAGAAAGCTCAATCATCCTCTTTATCGTAATATTAGAATTAAAGGGTATATCTAAAAGTGCATAATAATCCTCTAACAATGGAAGTAAACTTCTTTTAATAAATTCGGAGCTTTTTTCATTGGCCTTTTGAATTTTAATTTTTTGGTTAAGTCGTTTTTTTAAATTTCCTAGCTCAATTATGTCGCTGTAGTAGCTTTGGTCTATCATTCCTGCGAAAACTGGAAATTGCTCTATTATATCCTTCCGTCTATAAGAGTCAGAAAATCTATAGAAAAGAGCAAACTTACTTGCAATTAAATTTTGATGCTGAAACATATATGAAACCATATTTCTCAAAGATGCTCTTTTCCCTTTTCTTTCATCATCAGTAACAACATTAGTTACTAATAAACCTAAAGCTGATTCTATCTCATATTGAGCATCCTTAACGTTTAGTTTTTGTTTATTATGAAAATATTCTAAGTTAATATTTGCAATATTAAAATTCTCTGCTTCTTTTATTACATACATTTTCCCTCCATTCTCCCACCGTTCTCTAGCTATTACATATGTATTCTTATTTATTAACATAGGTATAACATAGAGAAATGAAAAATCTGTTATCTTCCCTTTAGGAATTGTAGACCTTGAACTACATAAGCAATAATCAATAATCTCAACAAGAGCGCTTTTTCCAGTTTTAGATTCACCTGTTACAATGTTAACTCCCGATTTAAGAGGGACCATTCTTAGCTCTCCAAATTCATTAAATATCATTATTGCTTTAAAATAACTTTTCATGTTTCTCCACCCCTAAGAAATAGTGCAAATAATCTTCATTTGTTTTAGAAAGAATTATTCCTAAATAAAAGGAAGCTCTTATCCAATCTCTCAATGCTCCTTCGAAATCTGTGTGCTTTATTGATTTAATTAAATGTATATTATTTTTATTAAACATTATTTTATTTTTAGAATATAAAATAATAATTGCTTTTTTTGTATAGGGAATAAGCCCCTCATATCTTCTATAGTAACCTGCGAGATTTACTCTACCTGAAACCCTATTATCATTAACTAAATTTTCGGACTTATTAAACAGAGTTTCCACTCTACTATTTTTATTAGCACTTAATAGTTTTTTCCTAGAATCGGAATGTAATAAAATAGGTAATGCCATAAAAACAATCTTTATTTCACATGGTTTATTGTACCCTGATAAAAATCCTGTTAAAAGTAGACTAAAAAAATGTGGATTCATAGTTAATGTTCTAATTTTCTCAATACTCATTTCCTTCACCTACATCCCAGCTAAATTCATTTTCATCTACAATAGTATGAATAATCCCTCTTTGGAAATAACCTTGATTGCCTACTATTGAACCGAAATCAATTGCATTCCATTTCATAACTCCAAGATAAAGTAATTTTGAATGTTTAATTACTTCCCGTCTTTCCATATCCTCACATAAAAGAATCTTCTCTTCTTTAGTATAGCTCAACTGATTTTGCAACTCGTCTTTATATGAAGATAGACTATTCAAATACAGAAAATCATCAGTAAAATACTTTACTAGTGTCATTTCAGTTTTCCAATAGTCAGAAACAGCATTAGCAATCTGGTTATCATATTCAATTGTCCTTATAGCACTTACAAAATTTTTCTGCTCTAGAATCTTTACCTTTTGTTCAGGTATTTTTTTCTCAGAAAATTCATTTGGAAAAGGTTTTAAGTTAGGATTGGAATATGCTGGTGACTCTTGTTGCAATATTTCATCGAACCCCTCTTTTGTTATTTCCCAACAATGTGGAGGTTCCTTGATCAATGAAATAATTCGGCCAAGTAATGCACCAATATAATTGTCTCTGTTATTTTCCGGTATATGACCTATATAACTACTAAATTCCTCTGAAATTGCTGTAATATTATTTTGTTTAAATTCAATTGTAAATCTTTCCAAAATATTTAGTAATTTACCTTCATCAAATAAATCTTTTGAAAAGATTTTATTATAATAACTTCTAAATGTAACTTCTTTTTCTTTATTTATCTTCCCAATTGATTCTAATATTTTTATTTTCTCAACAGGCTTTTTATCATTCCATTCATAAAACGACGATTTTGATGAAAGACCGGATGTAGTGTGCAAAATTAAATGTGAAAATAATTTAATTCTATCAAAATCCATATACCAATTAGACAACGTTTTCCAAAATTCCACATCCCTATCACTAAGATTAGAAATCCCGAAATGATGTTTAACTTCTCTTTGAAAAGAAACATTAGATTTATCCGAAATTAAACTAACATCTCCATTTATTTCTATTTGGATTTTATCTCCTTTTTTCATTTTGAAACAATCTCTAAGAGCAATATAATATTGGAATATATCACCTGCTTTTACCAAAGTTGCATCATTTACAGCTCTATCCATTGTACCACCACACAATTTAGTATTTAGACTAAATTATACCATATTATCTTTATTAATATTAGTTAATCTGGATCAGAAATTTTCTATTATCTTAGAAATAAATCCTAGAATAATATCTAGCATAATAATCGTCGTTATCAACCGTTTCACTGAAAACAACAAAATACCAACAAACGCTGCAATACAACATTTGTTGGTATTTTAATTTTTTAATTTTAACAATGGAAAAAAAAGTAATATTACCCTAACTTTTTTGGAGGTCGATAGAACAAACTCTTGTTTCAATTATTAATGAATTACATTAATCTTCTTTGATTCTCTGAAATATACTAATGTAGTGGATTTGAAAAATAATTTAAGATTGTAATAATTGGTCTTTTCGTTTATCAAATTCCTCTTGTGTCAATACACCCATATCTAATAATCCTTTTAATTTTAGGATTTCATCGGCAACACTAGTTAACTCTGTATTATTTTTATGAGAATTATGTGGATTTGAATTTATTCCAATATTACTTTTAATATAACTCACAAAATTATCCACTTGGTTTGACCTTATATAAATTAACTCTACGGTATTATTTGTTGAAATAATTTTTACTTTATAACCTGTTAAACTTTTTCCAACCTCTAAACTAGTAATTGTTGAAAAAGGAAGAGATTCTGTTTCAAACCCAAGTAATTTTTGGCAATATAGAAAAATTTGATTATCTGTTGCTACAAAAACAGCCTCCCTATGTTTTCCAACCCCCAACATTTCTGACTTATACAAACCTTCCAAATGGTATTTTATTTCTGCTCCACTTAAATGCTGCTTTGCAGCTTCTAATAAACTCATATCACCCCTCCATTAATCCATATTATTCCTGATTTAGTGATTTAATAACTAATCCAATTAATCCATATGGAATTTATTCGTCAACTAATTAACTTTATTTCAGTTAGAGATTATTAATGCAGTTCTAAATCATACTTTAAAGCTCTCGATTTAAAAGCATTAATTCCGCCTTCCATAATTGAACAGATTGATTCCTTAATATCATGATTATCTATACTACCTGAATTTTTAGGCTTAAATGTTAATTTATCTGAATCCATTACATTCACCAAATCTGAATCAGCATTAACTGGTATATTCGCATTATGAGTTACTATTATAATTTGTCTATTGTTTTTTGAACTTATAATTCTATCGACTATTAACGAATAAATTAGTGAGTTATCTAAATCATCTTCAGGTTGATCTAGTATTAACGGGCTATCACCTATACTTAAAATCAATGTTAAAATTGCAGATGTTTTTTGACCAGCAGATGCATTACTTAAAGGTTTGAAATCACCTGTTTCATTAGTTTTATACAACATTACAACCTCATCTTCTGGTAACAATGTAATTAAAGATTCTATTTTACTTTTTTCCATTTTCTTCATAAAAGAAGTGAACCTACCTGATAACCCGATTGGATTATCAATACTTATATTTTTAAATATCTCTACTAATTCTTTTATTTTATCAGGTGTATATCCAGCCTTTAGGTATTCAATGATTTTCTCAAAATCACTATCAAAACCAGTAGTTTTAAATAAATATTCACGAAGAAGTTGTTCATAATGCTTAAAATCTCTGTAAGCTTTAACATCGCCTTTTAGCAAATGATTATCTTCTAATACTTTAAAAATAAAAGTGTGTCTTAGATTTCTTATTTCTTTTCTTAACTCTATAATATTTGAAATATAATTCTTGTTTTGCGTATTTAAATTAATCAGAGAAATTTCTAATTCCGTTAATCCTTCTAGTTCTTTAGTAAGCCCGTATTCAAATAACGCATATAAACACGCAGCACCTCCCGGTACTATAAAGGTATCAATTAAAGGAGGTGCCTTTCATATGCCACAGCA
>NZ_JBNNLZ010000043.1:0-16452 GCF_050272295.1 Lysinibacillus sp. NPDC048646 | reverse complement strand
TAGAGCATTTCTCCAATCTGTTAATTTGTGTGTAGTAACTCTCATTATACAGGATTTGGGGAGGTGCTCTATTTTCTTGTCATTTTAAGCTTAGAACCGTAAGGTCTCAAAATTATGAAACTGACTCATTTAATAAAGAAAAAAATTATTTGAACAATCTGTATAACTTTATTAACTACAGCCCATACTGTTAAAGGTTACACTTATTCATCTATTATGATGAGGAGGATGCAGAATGAGTAGTCTTACACCAGTAGACAAAGAATCTCAGGAAAGTCCGCCACAGCTGGATATGGTGGAGCTTCAAAAAACTCAATGAATTGGTAATACAGAGTTTACTCTGTCTTGCTATATCTTGAGGTCTGAAGCAGAAGCCGAACAGTAACAATAATTAGAGGCAATAAGTGTCCTCGGACCCAGAATGATTCTGGGTCTTTTTTTATTTGTGCCAAAAATATAAAATGACAAAAAAGTTGTTTAAATTTACAATAAAGTCGTTTTAAGTTTGATTGAATAAGGGAGTTTTAATAAATGCCTTTTAACAATTGAGAAAAAAGAGGTAATTTATATAAGACAGGTCTATAGCCTATACCATAGCCCTTTTTTAACTTGGCGTGAAACTAATTTTATTCTTTTTGTTTTTTCTCCATATATTTTTTACCCCACTCTCCCATAATGTCCAATACTGGTATGAAATTTTTCCCTAATAAGGTTAGCGAGTATTCTACTTTAGGAGGAACTTCTTTATACACTTCTCTGTGAACCATGCCGTCCTCTTCCAATTCTCTTAGTTGTCTTGTCAAAATGCCTTTTGAAATGCCGGGTAACAACCTTTGAAGTTCGTTAAATCTTCTTGTTCGCCGACTTAGATACCATAAAATAATAATTTTCCATCTTCCAGCGATTACATTTTGAGTAAGTGTCAAAGAGCATACTTCTTCTTGTTCTTCAGCAGGTGGTTCTCCTTGAAAATTAAATCGAGCCATTGATTGTATTTACCTCTCTCTCATAATGGTACTTTTTTTGTGACTATGTCATAAAAAAATGCCTACTTTTATTATTGTGACTATAGATTTAGTATATACCTTAGCTTCATTATTCAATATAAAAATTTAATTGGAGGAAATGAAAATGAAAATATTAGTTACAGGTGCAACAGGACAATTAGGGTCAAAGATTGTAGAAGCATTATTAAAAACTGTACCAGCGAGTGAGTTGGCTGTTAGTGTTCGAAATCCGGAGAAAGCAGAAGGATTACGAGCTCGCGGCGTGGAAGTTCGATACGGAGATTTTGATCAACCCAAAACATTAGATATTGCTTTTTCAGGAATTGATCGACTTTTAATTATATCTACGTTCGAGGATCATGAAACAGTAATGAGACAGCATTTAAATGCAGTAGCTGCTGCCGGGCGTGCTCAAGTGAAATTTATTGCTTATACTAGTGTAACAAATGCAAGTGAAAGTGAATTTTTCCTCGCTTCCTCTCATAGAGCTAGAGAAGAAGCTATTTTGAAAACTGGTATTCCCTACTCATTTTTACGAAACAATTGGTATGTTGAAAATGAAATTGGAGGCATACAAGCCGCGATGGCAGGAGCACCTTGGGTTACATCAGCAGGGACGGGAAAAGTAGGTTGGGTACTTCGGCAAGATTTAGCGGAGGCAGCAACAAATGTACTGATTGGGAAAGGACACGAGAATACAATTTACGAACTTTCCGGTAAGCTAATGACTCAAGAGGAATTAGTAGCTGTTCTTGGAGATGTATTAGGGAAAGAAGTCCATTTACAACAAGTCGATGATGCTACTTATGCCGACATTATGAAAGGTGCTGGGATGCCAGAAGCCTATCTTCCTATGCTCGTAAACACGCAAAAAGGTATTCGAGATGGTGGATTAGAGATAAAAAGTAACGATTTAGAAAAATTACTTGGTCGCCCCGCTACACCAATAAACGAAGCTTTGAGACAAATTGTTAGTCAAAGCTTTCAAACGGGAAATTAAATTTAATCAAAAAATGACCTTCTCATATGAGGGCTCTGAAAAAGTCCATGAAATGAATTTCCGCCATGGCTTTTTCTTCGATGCCGTTGATTTCCGTTTCGGCGGACGCTTTCTTGGGGACGAACCTTGATCCTCCTCGTCGCTAACGCTCCTGCGGGGTCTCAAGCTGTTCGTTAGTCCCCCAAGGAGTCGCCGCTTGCACGTCAATCAACTAATTTTATCGTTTTTCTGAGTATTTCATTCTTTCCCTCAAACTTAACCCATGAAAATGAAAGGACCAATGCAAGATGGTGCTGTTCATGATTTCCAAACAAGAAACATTCATGCTAAGCCCTTATAGGGAGCGAGCTTTACGACCTAATTGTGTCTAAAGAGAATAGGCTTCATCAAATCAAGGAACTCGTTGAATTTTCTTTTATTTTAGAGGAGTTAAAAACAAAATATTGTTTGGATAATGGACGGAATGCGATTCCACCGATTCGGACGTTCAAATATTTATTACTAAAATCATTTTTGATAGCTCAGAGATGTAGAGCTAGTGGAACGTTCAAAATACGAGATATCTAACCGAATTCGCTTAAGATGATTGCCATTCTGCCTCTGAAAGATAGTTTTGAATGAGCGTAAAAATCGTGTTATTCTGTTTCAAGAGAGGTTCCTCATTTTGTAATTGTTTGTGTGGTAACTAACATTTTACATGGTGTTTTGGTATTATACTCCTTACATTGTTACCGATAATATTGATTATTTTTATATAAGGGAGGAAATTTCGTGAAAAAGCTATTAGTAGTATGCTTCGTCGCATTATTATTAGTTGGCTGTACGCAGAAAGAAAAGGATACACAGGTTGATAAGACAGAGGAGGTCAATGCTATGAATGAACAGCTGATTGGAAAATGGGCAGGTGATATTGAAACGCCAAACGGCTCACTTCCGGTTATTGTTGATTTACAAAAAGAAGGTGGGACGTTATCAGTACCAGCGCAAAATGTAAGTAACTATCCATTTAAAAGTGTGAAGTATGATGGTGACCAAGTAGTTGTTTCCATCAACTTAAATGGCTCGGCTATTGAAATCAAGGGTACATTAAAGGGTGAGCAAATCGAAGCTACTTTTAATCAAAATGGTGGGAAATACACACTTTTATTAAAGCCCTACGAAGAACAGCCAGTATCCTATGAGACAATCACTGTCCCTGTCACAAATGGCGATTTAACAGTAGCGCTTCAAAAGAGTAATAGGGAACCATCACCGGTTGTATTAATTTTAGCAGGTTCTGGTCCGACAGATAAGGATGGTAATTCAGCAATTGCTGGTAAAAATAATAGTTTAAAAATGCTTGCCGAAGGATTAGCGGACGAAGGTGTTGCTACTGTTCGGTATGATAAACGTGGTATTGGTGATAATCTGTCCCTTTTGACAAAGGAAGAAGATGTATCCATCGATCAATACGTAGACGATGCTGTTCAAGTTATTAATACTCTTTTAGCAGATAAATCCTATTCCAGCGTTCACATTATAGGGCATAGTGAAGGCTCCTTAATTGGCATGCTCGCTGCACAAAAAGCAAATGTGGAGTCATTCGTATCAATCGCAGGGGCAGGTAGACCGATTGATGAAATATTAGGTGAGCAATTAGCAGGGCAGTTGACGCCAGCATTAACGAAGGAAACAACGAATATTCTTACTTCGTTAAAAAAAGGTGAGCTAGTCGATAATGTTTCTCCAGAACTACAAGCATTGTTTAGACCTTCTGTTCAACCGTATATGATTTCTTGGTTAAAATATAATCCAGCTAGTGAGCTTCAAAAATTGAATAGCCGAGTTTTAATTATTCAAGGAACAACGGATTTACAAGTGAAAGCGACAGATGCGGAGGCATTAAAGACTGGAAGGAAAGATGCTGAACTTTTATATGTAGAAGGCATGAATCATGTCTTGAAAACTGCACCAGCAGATCGCGAGGGGAATTTAGCGACATATGCAAATCCAACTTTGCCGCTGCAGCAGGACTTACTACCAGCCATTCATAAATTTATTGTGAATGACTAGGGATTGAAATTTCTGCAATAGAAAAGTAAAGAACAAAGAAGAAGCATGCTCAGATTAAATTGTCTGAGCATGCTATTTTTGAGTACAGTAAGATCAAAGTGTCAAGAACGCTATTGCAAAATACTGACACAAAAACTTTACAAAACAAAAGCAATCAGGTCTTTTTTAAAACGTCCAACTATCGTCTTTTTATCTTTACCCACATAATACATATAAGCTTGCACAGGAAATCTGCTTTTGGAAACTTATTGTTTAAGTACCGATTATTGAACTATTTATCCCGCAATAACGGTCAGTAATTTATCTGTTCCGAAAGCGAAGCGTCAGGTACAAGAAGCCCTCCTTAAGTTGAAAGATGAGAAAGGTGAGAACCAGTTAGCTAGGTGGGCGACCAACTGACCGTAAAAGCCCGATTGGTTCGGGGCAACAGATGTTTTATGTGCGAAAGCGAAGCGGCAGCGACAGGATGTTGGTCACACAAGCTTTTTCACAGGATGTGAAGGTTTTAGCTTGTGTTCCTCTATTTAAAGTGGGAGATGAAGACCCCCCACTGATTGAAGAAAGGACCCCTTAGAGTCAATCTGCACATCTTCAGTCGGGTTCACTTTACTAAAAATAGTACCTTTAGCAACAGCAATATTTATGACAATCTTGCAAATATTATTGCAATAAAAATGCCAGAATATAAAATTTTCCACTACCACAATCATTAGATTGTGGTATTTTTAAATGAAGAATAAAAAATCTCTTATTAATTGTTATAGTTGGTGAGTATTTTGTGGAGGGGAAAGCTTGAAAATTTTAAAGAAGCTACAAAGACAGAATACGATAAAGAATCAACTTCGCAGAGGGCATATGAGTATTACTTTCATCATAAGTCTATTTATTTTTATTCCTACGCTTTTTATCGAATATCAACAAACCATTAAACACCAGGATGAAGAGATGGCTAATTACTTAGACGCTCAAACCTATTTTTTTGAAAGCTGGTTAACGGAGCGATCAAGAGATGTACATACAATCGCTAATTTAGATTTTGTTAGAAGCTATAATTATGAAAAATCTCAGACCTTTTTTCAAGATTTTAAAGAACATACAGATTTTGCTGATTTAATCTTTGTCAATAAAGAAGGTATTATACAATTCGATACAGTTACCGAATATCGTAGAAATGGTACGGGCTTTGATGTGAATGATCGGCAGTATTTTCAAGTCGCGAAGAAAACTAAACAACCCTATATAACGGATATTATAATTAGTAAAGTAACAAAGCAACCAATTATTGCTTTTGCTTCACCTATTCTGGATGAGGAGCAACAATTTAATGGTGTTGTTTTTGGAACCGTCAATTTACATACAATCACTCAGCTATTACATGAATCAAGAGTCGGTTTTCTAGGCCATGCATATATCTTGAATCAAGATGGAATCTTGCTTACGCAACTCGAATCCAATAAGAACAAAAAGTCAACTAACGAGCATAATGAAGATGTGTTTACGCAAAATTATATGGTTGATGAGCATATTCTTATGGCTGCACAGGATCAATCGACACAATCTCTCACTATCTATAAAGACAGCAAGGGCGAATGGGTTCTGGCTAAAAACAAGCCTCTTAATCAAGGGAAATGGTACATTATTTCAGAAGTCGACATGTGGGAAGCGTATACGCCATTAATAAAAAGAGTCGTGCTGTTAGCCATCTGTATCTTATTGGGCACTTTTTACACCATTAAAATCATGCATCTTATTACTAAAAGTATAGAAGAGCCGATTCAGCAACTGCTTAAAGGAGTTGGCAAAGTGGAACAAGGACACTACGATTATAAAATTAATGAACAACAGCTGGCACCTTATGCCAAAGAGTTTCAGGAACTTTGTTCGTCCTTCAATGAAATGAGCGTAAAAGTGAAAGAAGATACAATTTTACTGAGGGAACTATCTATCACCTGCCAGCTGACGAAGCTTTATAATCGTCGTTATCTGATTGAGCAGGGGGAGCATGTTTTTCATGAATGTGTCAAAGAAGAAAATCATTGTTCATGTATAGCGATTGATATTGATTTTTTCAAAAAGGTAAATGATACATATGGACATCTAATTGGTGATGAAGTATTAAAGCATGTTGCTAAAATAATAACGGAATCCGTGCGAAGTATAGATATTGTAACAAGATATGGGGGAGAAGAATTTGTTATTTTGTTACCAACAACCACATTGGAAAGCGCTGAGAAAATAGCAGAAAGTATCAGAAAAAATGTTGAAGAACACCCATATAATATGGCAGATCAATTCATTGAAATTACGGTGAGTATTGGCATTGCTGAATATATGACAGCTAGGAATATTTCGACGTTTTATGAACTGATTGATAAAGCGGATCAAGCACTTTATATCGCCAAAGAAAGAGGGCGAAATCAGCTTAGCGTTTATGTTAGAACAGATAACTTGGCATAGCGTTAGCACGTAGATATTACATGGGCGCTGTAATTCGAAGAAAATTATTGTTAGCAAGGCTTCGATAAGCTTTCCCAAAAATAAATAGAGCAATTATGCTAGAAGCATTCATTGGCAGTAAGGGCTTTATTGGCTCAATAGAAGAAAAGATTGAACAATACGAAAAAATTGGCACAACGGTGTTTTTACCGTACTGGGAAGGTCTGTTGTAGCTTTGGAATAAAGATTGATTAAAAAATATCCCTCAATCCTTATCTAATAGCAACTTCAAAAACTCCATTTTGAAAAAAGATTGATCAAAATGGAGTTACTCTTTTTAGATAAGTATGAGATTTTTATAAAAAAGTTTGATCATTTTCCAGCTATGTTGTTCAACAATCGCGCCCTTTAACAGAAGATTCGATTTCAAGATAATTTTAAAAGACAATAAGATTTTACTAAATAAAGCGATGTTTACTGGATAATTGAGAGATAGCCAAAATAACTGTTAACACAATAACCAAATACCATACTATATTAAAAGGAATCACAAACATTATTGAGCTAAATAAAAGAGCTACTAAGGAGCTAATAATAATTGATTGTATAGTCGTTAATTTATTTTGTAATAAAAGATACAAAGCTAATGGTAATGTTAAAGTAAATATCGGAATATAAATCATGACAAAAGAAAGTTTAAGCAAGGATAGTGATAGTACCGCTATTACAAAACCGATAGATGTAGTAAAGGTTCTTCCTATCTTTCCTTTACCTGAAATATAACCATTTAGCAGCACCAACATAATTGTTAAAACAGCACACATTCCTATCATTGAAACAAATGAATGACCCATGATCAGAGCCGATATGGATAGACAAACTAAAGAAATACATGGTAACAGCAAGATTAAAGGTTTATGTTCTTTTTCTATATTCATTACATTTGTAAAACCTACAAGGAATAATAAAGAAAATGGAATCGATAAATATCCTAATTCAATTTGATTAATATGACTAATTTCAAGATTACCAAACAATATAATGATAAATGATGCACTAATTTGACCAACTAACAACCAAATGCTTGCTAATTTAAGATTTTGAGTAAGCTTAGTTGTAATTACAATTAAAGTCAAACCTATTAATAAGGTTAAATATAACAAATTTACCCCTCCTGATTATTTCTTTAATGCTACCTCTTCGTTTAAGTAAATTATTTATAATCCCATTTATAATTTAACATAAAAATCCATTACATTCACTAAATGTAATTCCGAAAAATGGCCCTTTCCACAAACGGGCGCTTTCCCTATTACGGAAAAGCGCCCGTTTGTGGAAAGATTAATGAAATCTAAACCAAGCAAACCATTGCCCTTGTTTGTTTTTGGTCACAAAAATTTGTCTATGTGATGCATCATATGCCGGTAAATACTGTGGAAACAGTACTTCCACAAACCAAGAATTGTTAGCTATTTCCTCCCCACAATAATATTTCGCCATTGCATAATATGCTTCCGGATGTGGAGCTTTTGAAAGATGTGCTATGGTTTCTATTTTCCAACCTTTATAATTATCTTCTTTATAAACCTCAGGAATAATTTTATTCAATGCATTTATAAGACCTTTATCTGAACTGACATGTCCCAAACTTTGTGAGTTCGGACATTTACCATTGTTAATTAAAAAGGGTACTTCCTCATCTGTTTCAGCAAATGATATTTGAGCGTGTATCAATATTCCTAAAAAACACATGTAAATAATAACTCTTAAATAATTCATGATTCATCACCCCTCGAATAGTTATTATTCATAAAGTAAGGGGTTTTTATGCTAATCTTTTTTATAACAATCTGGCCATAAAAAAAACACCCATTTCTACATGAGTGTCTTAATTGAATTAATGTTTAATTTGTTTTATTTAAAAGTATTTACTGTATAAATCCTGTCTTAGCTTTCCGCTTAGTTGAGCATATATTTTTGTAGTCTCACTCTTTTCATGACCCAGTAAACTTTGAATGACATCAATTGGTGCACCGTTATTAATCATATGCGTTGCATAGCTGTGTCGTAATTGATGCGGATGTATACTCTTTTTTATACCAGCTCGATTTGATATGCGCTTGATAATATATCTTAAATTATCAATGCTCATTCGCCTTTTCGGCCTTCTGTCCGTAATAAACAAACAAGGTTCCTTATCCTCTCGTTCATCTAAATACCTTTTTAACCAAATGGAACAGCGGGTATTAAAGTACACTTCCCTTTCTTTATCACCTTTCCCTTGTACAATTACTGAATTCGATTGAAAATCGATATCTTCTCGATTTAATTTTACAACTTCACCAATACGGCAGCCGGTTGAATACATAAACTCAAATACTGCTTTCTCCATCGTTGTTTGACAAGCTTCCCTTAGATGTTCTATCTCTAATTCTGAGAGAAACTTAGGAATCCTTTTACCTAATTTCGGCTCTTTTAATTTAGCTGCAGGATTTTTTAGAATAAAACCTTCTTCATGTGACCATCTAAATAGTGATTTAACACAACGAACCCTATGTCCTAAACTAGAAGGCTTTAAGTGATCTCCTGATCGTATTAAATAATCTTTTAATCTATCTGTATTAAATTCGTTCATATCAATATCACCAAAAAATCGCAATAATAGATTGTATTGAAAACAATATGTTTTTAATGTAAGTGATGAATATCCCTCGATTTTTTTATCCTGTTGATACTTTTTCCACGCTTCGGATAATAACATGTGTCTTTCACTCTCCCACCTATAAATCTATTAATTCTAAATTTTATTATGTTCAATGAAAGATTTTTTCATACAAGGATATTCAACAACCTAAAAAATATTGATAGTTTCGAACTCTAATTAATCTAAAAGGCACTTTCCATGTTTCCGGGAAAGCGCCCTTTTCAGGAAGATAACTATTTACCAATAACTTCTCCTTTATTGCTATAAATTTCATAAGCAAAATATCCAAATAATAAACCTATTCCAGATCCCAAACCTATTGTAGACAGTAAGGGGATTGGGAAAAACATGCTGAGAAGTACAACAACAGCACAACCAATCATCATGCCGAGTGGTATTAAACTATCTAAGAGATTTTGAGCGCCTTTGGATTCTTTTTTACCCAGGGTGCCTTTTTTATATTTATGTTTCATTCTCATAACTACAAATATTGCAATCCCACCTACTATTACAACAGGTAGTAAAATACGTGCAATCTCCAAAGCTAAGCCCATATAAAACCCTCCCTCCTTCGCTTTTTAGTTGATTCAATTTTAACATGATTTATTCCGTTAAATGGCCCTTTCATGAAGAAAGACGCTTTCCTTATTACGGAAAAGCGCCCTTTAATGGAATAAGAAAAATTCATTTTAAACATAAAATGCATAATGTAACATCTTTATTGTGATTCAACATCATATACCTCTGTTTTTGTGAAAAAATTGGACTATATATTTTCAAAAATTTAGGGTTAAATGGTTGTTCAATATGATTTACTACTCTCTGGTAAAGATGGATTGATCATATCTGTTACTGCACGATATAGATTTTCCGGATATTCAGCTATTCGATGACATAAATACAAGTACCACTCTTTTCCGTAAGTCAAGTATACTTTACAGTTATACTCTTTGCTTTTTAAATTACTTAACAAATCTGGACGTATTCCGTAGAGCATTTCTATTTCTACATTGGGATGATTAAGATATTGACGGTGTACAATTTCTTGAATAAGAGTTTCATCATGTGTAGCTATAGAAACTGGGTGGTTAGCTTCTATTAATTGTTCTACAAGTTTAAGATAACAGTTATTCAATTCCTTCGATCTAGACATAGCAACTTCGGCAGATTCTTGATAAGCCCCTTTGACAACTCGTATTTTCCCAGGATAACGAATGAGTTCCTGGATATCATTGTTAGATCGATATAAGTGTGCCTGTATAGTTATCCCCACATTTGGGTACTGCTCAGATGCTTTTTTATAGATATCGAGAATGTCATTCGTTTTCGATGATTCCTCCATACTTATCATAAGTGTAATTCCGTACATATTTGCTTTCTTGGCTATCTGAAGCAAATGAATATAAGCTGTTTCTGGATTCACAGATAATCCAATATGTGAGAGATCAAGCGAAACAGTTTGCTTAATAGACATAGAACCCATTTCTTCTATGAGATTCAAAAACTCATCTTTGGCTTTTATGCATTTTTTTAAATCTGTTATATTTTCCCCTATGTATTCAAGTGAAATAAAATAACCTTTTGAGATCAGCTCATTTGCTATCTCGATTCCTTCTTGTTTATTTTCTCCTGTAACAAACCGTTTGGCAGCTTTCAATAATAATGGATAGAGTTCATTGGATTGTTGAATATAGGATTTAATATGTTCATTTCGTGCAACCGATTTAAGTGCTTGAGCGACTTGAACTTCAGGGGTTTTCATCATTATTATACATCTCCTTTTTACTATTTGAATCCACTTTATCATGGTAAAATGGTTTATATTAGTACCACTTAACATCTTTTTTGATGGTACCACTTTTATTTATTGAAGGGGAAAATGTAAATATGCTTTGGATACCCATTGACCGGTCGTTAGATATACCTTTATTTAGACAAGTTTATCAGCAAATACGAGAACAAATTTTAAACGGGGAGTTACAATCAGAAGAAAAACTACCGTCGACACGTGAACTATCTTCTGAGTTGAATGTGTCCAGGAATGTGATTTTGGAAGCGTATGATCAATTATTGGCTGAAGGGTTTTTAGTTGCAAAAAGAGGTGCTGGAACATTTGTTGCTGAAGGAGCTTTTTTAGAACAACATAAAAAGGCGCCTTTATTTCATTGGAGTGAAGATGAAAACAATGAAGATCACATCATCAACTTTCGTTCAGGGATACCTTCACTGGATTTATTTCCAAGGAAGACATGGGCGAAATTATCTCACAGCACATGGAATGAAGCATCACCTTCTACGTTTGGGTATGACCTCCCTGAAGGACGACAGGAATTAAGGCAGGTTTTATCGCGCTATTTACTGAAAACTAGGGGTGTTGATTGTCATCCAGAACAAATTGTGATTACTTCTGGTGCAACTCAAGCTCTGACACTTGTTTCTAAATTACTTTTATCGCCGGATGATACAGTGATAATGGAAGATCCAATCACCAATGATATTCAAACTATATTTAAAACTTCAGGCGCTCTTCTTTACCCTATACCTGTTGACGAATATGGAATGAAGACATCTTTGCTGCCATTAAATAATATTCCAAGATTCATCTTTGTTACTCCGTCCCACCAGTTTCCGTTAGGAGGAACGTTGCCAATTCAACGACGGATTCAATTGATTAATTACTCGAGAAAAACAAATTGTTATCTTGTTGAAGATGATTATGACAGTGAGTTTAGATATGAAGGCCCACCTGTAAGTTCATTACAAGGATTGGAACCGGAACGTGTGTTATATATTGGTTCGTTTAGTAAAATCTTATCACCTGCTCTTAGAATGGGATATTTAATTCTTCCTTCACATCTTATTGAAAAATGCCGCAGTCTAAAATGGTTTTCGGATCTTCATACGCCTTCTTTAGATCAGCTTATTCTTGCCCGTTTTATTGATGATGGTTATTTGGAACGACATATTTCGAAGATGAAGAAGATTTATAAAAGTCGAAGAAACTTCCTTATCCATTGTTTAAAAACTACATTTTCGAATAAAGTTAATATAATCGGTTATTCGACTGGATTACACCTAATTGTTGAAATAACTGACTCTCATTTTTCAAAGGAATTAATTGGAGAAATCGAACAAATTGGAGTTAAAGTATATCCTGTAGAAGACCATACAATTAAAAAGGGAAAACACCTTAATCGAATTATTATTGGGTATGGCCATCTAAAAAATGAAGAAATAAAAGAGGGCGTAAGGAGATTACATCAAGCAATTTATAGTACCAAAATCTTTAAGTAAGCCGGTTAATCCTTATTGAAAAGGAAAACCGGCTTTTTTTATCTAGAAATTGGTTTAGTACGTTTTCTGTGTTTTTCTACAGTACCCTACTACAGAATAGCGCCCGATTGTGGAAGATAGTTTTTCAACTAAAGCCCCTGTAATTGTAGTATAGGAGGAAAACTCAAACTTTCATAATTAAAGCTCAAAAAAATTGTTTTTATAGTATGGTTGTGTGTTATTTTCATCACATAACTCACGAATCCAAGTACGCCATTTTAATTATTGCTGTGTCATTAGAGAAAGATATCTAGTTTTTGCGATGCAATAAAATCGTCTCCAAGGTAAAAAACGCCCTCTTTACTTTCCTTAAATAATACTATAACATAGTAAAAGTTAAGTACTCTAATTAGAGTACATTGAATGGAGTATATTTTGAGAAGGGATGTAAAGAATGAAATTTAAACAGTTTACAAAGTTACAAGGCTTTGGTGCGTCTATCTTTATGGGTGTTTTTTATGCGGTCGCAATGCTATTAATCTTCTTACTAGGTTACACAGCATTACCAGGAAATATGGACGAGCTTAAAATTGCGCTTGTGAATGATGACAAGGGCGAAGCAGGAACTCAAATTGCAGACCAACTAGCAGAAAGCTTACCATTTGAAATCACAACGAATATTTCAAATAAAAAAGCGTTAGATAAATTAGGGGACAACAAATATTCGTTAGTGATTCATATTCCAGAAAACTTTTCTGAGAATGCACAATCAGGTAAGTCAGCTCAAATTGATTTCACAGTGAATGAAGCAAGCGCCACAATGGTATCTTCTTCAATGAAATCAGTCGTAACAGAAATTAATAATCAATTAAGTGCAAGCTTCTCAACACAAACAGCGAAAGGCGTTCTTTTAAATATGAACGTACCTGAGGAGCAAGCAGATGCGATTGCAACACAAATTGAACAAGCTTATGTAGGCAACTACGTTATCATGAACGATGTGCCAGACGGAATGCAAAACAACATGTTACCAATGTTCTTAACGATGGCTTGTTACGTAGGGGCAATGATTGCAGCGATGCAGTTAGTACAAGCCTTTAATCAAAGCAAAGGAAAAACATCAAGAGCGAAACTTTTCGGTTATGTACAATTATCAGCCCTTATCATTGCAATTGTTTCATCTATTTTCGCAGTAGGTATTGCGTTCTTAATTGCAGACTTAGATACAGATGCTATTTTCAAAGTTTACGGTCAACAAGTATTGTTATACATGGTAGCGTTTAACTTCTGTGCAATCTTCACATTCTTAATCGGTGAAGCGGGTATGATTTTAAATATTCCAGTATTACTGTCACAAACTATTGCCAACGGTGCAACAATGCCACGTGATATGATGTACAGCTACTTCGATGTAGTAAGCTATATCACACCAATGTATCATTCGGTACAATCTTACTTTGCTGTGATGTTTGGTTCAACTGAACAAGCACCATTCCTATGGGGCTTAGTATTAGTAGGTGTAGTTGCAGTACTGATTAATGCGTTAATCGTTACACTTGTACACAAAAAAGTACCTGTAGAAGCATCTGCAAATGTACCTGTAAATGTACCTGTAAAAATACAACACCAATCTTAAAAGACTAGAATTGAAGGCTTCAATCATCGCAAGAGCTTGAAGCTTTCTTATTTGTTCGGTACAGTAAAGGAGGAGGTGCCTCATGTCAATCCAAATATATATTTTAAGTAAGTTATTAGAAGGGGAAAATTATCCTTATAAGTTGAAAAAGGAATTATCAAAGCCTATTCCATTCGATAAAATGGGCAACTTAACTGAAAGTAAGCTCTATTACCATTTTGAGTCACTGACAAAACAAGGACTAGTCGAACCAGGTGAGATTATTAAGGAAGAAAATCGTCCAGACAAGCAAGTTTTTGCGATCACTGACAAGGGCCGTGAACAGCTGCCGAACAAGATTTATGAGCTATTTGAAAAGGCGAAAAATATTCCGGAAATGGTTGTAGGCATCATGTTTTTACGACATGTAGAAAATGCTCTAGTTATCCCGATTTTAGAGAAAAAGCTAGAATCTTTACAAGGGAAGCAAGAACAATTACAGGCAATTTACAACCAAATCCAATTAGATGATTCAATGAAAGAAAACGTAGATTTTATCCAATCATATTATTCAGAAAACATTGCGAATGAAATTCAATGGTTAGAAAAGCTTATTAGGAAATTGAAGGACATTAAAGAATAACGGCATTTTTCATAATTATATTTATCAATCTAATAAGCGAAGATCAAAGCAAAATACCAACTCTGATGTCAGACATTATATAGTAAAAAAATAAGGGATAGAGGAGCATAATAGGAATTGCTCCATCTATCCTTTTTTGTACTACAAATTACTTCATTTACTACAACAAATTGATTATTTTAATAGGCTGTTTTCTCAACGATTGTGGCTATATAATAGTGGGTCTTATTCAACAATATGGCCCGATTGTTGAACACAAGAAACAACACTCTTCAACTAACCTGCTCTGTTAATTCAATAAGAAAAAAAGAGCTGCCTACGCAACTCAATGATCTTCAAGTAATGCACCCCGTTAGTTGAAGAAGAAAACTGAAGTTTATTCAACAATTACGCCCGTTTGTTTAATATTCCCTTAGTTACATAATTACACCTATGAGAAGATTGCTTATATCCCAATTTACCCTTTGTAAAAATCAGAATTATCAAAGCGAAAAGACCTAATCCTAGACAAACAGATAAATCAGATTCTTTCAAAGTAGGGTTAGTAAAATGAGGTTGTATAAAACTAAAAGTATTCAAACTAGCGTGAACCAACATAACAATAAACAAATTTCCTTGTTTGGAGTTGAACACCCAAGTTAAAATGATGGAAGCAGCTAGGCAGAGCACAATAAAAATAGGTAAATCGTAATAAAGAAGAGAAATGTTTGAACCCGGACCACCTCTTTGTGCTGCGGTTAAAAAATGAGGTAAATGCCAAAACGCCCAAAGAATTCCGAGCAATAGCGTTGCTTTTAATGATCCAAACTTAGATTGCATTCGAGGTAAAGCAAAACCACGCCAACTGATTTCTTCTGGAAACGGGCCACCAAAGAAGAAGACTACAACAAGATAAATCGGGTATGTCGCGTAAAATTGCGTTGTAAGCCCTTTAAAAGTTGGAATCCCTCCATTTAAAATTACAAATCCCAAATATATCACAGTAGGAATGACAATAAGAGCAAATAAGTACCATTTTAAACCTACTTTAAGTTTCCATATTCCTTTTATAAAAACTTTCCATTCTCCTTTTCCTTCGAGAGTCCTAATCATAATATATGCAGCTAACATAGGACCAACGAAAGCATTAAGTGC
The DNA here is from genome assembly GCF_050272295.1 of Lysinibacillus sp. NPDC048646. Lineage (NCBI taxonomy): Bacteria > Bacillati > Bacillota > Bacilli > Caryophanales > Bacillaceae > Lysinibacillus > Lysinibacillus sp. NPDC048646. The sequence goes on along the minus strand of NZ_JBNNLZ010000043.1, from coordinate 588 downwards.
AAAGAAAACATCAAAAATTTTAGTTTTGGGGATGATATTCCATTGAGATAAGATAAATGGAGTTAATACAATCCACGAAAATAAATATGCCATAACAAAGAATGAAGTTAATGGATGGGATTTTAAAATTTCTTTTAGATTTCTTGAAGTACTTTTTGATTCTGTTAAAGGTTTCAGTATAAACCACTCCCTCGATTATAAAAGACTTCGGTAGGTATTAATATTGGTTTAAAATAAAGTTTGATCAATAACACCTCGTAAATCCACATTTTAGGTTAAATTAATTTAATCCGTTTTGAAAAAGGATTGATTAAATGGATTATTAATCCCCCTGGTACATTAAACTTTGTTCATCAATCTGGCCGATAGTTGAACATAAGTTAAACAACACTATTTAACTAACCTGCCTCTTTAATCACAACAACTTTCATCTTTTAAATATCCTCCCATATTAAGAGATGTTCAAAATAGCAAAAGTATTACCTCCTTATTCATACAGATAGGTAAGCCTTTGAAGTTATCGCTGGCTTTTCCCCCTGTTCACACCGTACGTGCGACTTTCACCGCATACGGCGTTCCAACTATTCC
>NZ_JBNNLZ010000042.1:0-16675 GCF_050272295.1 Lysinibacillus sp. NPDC048646 | reverse complement strand
GTGCAAAATAGCCATCTATTTGAAAAAATTTCAGATAGATGGCCATTCGTCGTGCGTACCGAAAAGGTGCGCTTATTTTTTTATTTCGGGCTTACTTTATAATTATTTTTCACAGCGTCTCAGAGTGTTATTTTCTATAAAAAACAGCGACAAAAACCGATTTAACAGTGTTTGTCGCTGTTTGAAATGTGACCAAGGTTGTATTTGGGAACCTTTTTTCAATCCTTAATTTTTAAAAAATCTGCATATACAGAGAAATATGGTTCTAACCATTTTTCTATAGATATTCCATATTCTCCTGCAAATCTATTTAAATACTTTTCAATTGTTTCTTGAGGTTCTTTACATCCTATTAAAATATCGTGTTGACCTGCTGCTGTTACATCTATAATCATACCTCCATAGTTTAACCATCCATGCAAGGTATATTTTCCATTTTGCATTTTATAAGCCCCTTGATAATAATCTAGGTTGTCAGCATTTTCTTTATCTATTTTTTCGTACATTACTTTAATTAAAATACTCATATATACACAATATAACCCTTTTTGTTCCCAATGAAATACTTCAGTACTGTTATCTTTAACCCCTTTTTTTATTTCATGTGCAAACTGAAGTAATGTGAGTAATGAATCAGGGATTTTAGTCTTATTGAATCTTAACATATCTGATGTATAAGGTGTTTCTTGAATCCAGTTATCATCTTTTAATGTTTGGTTTATAACAGAGAGCAGTTCTTCCTCTGTCGGCTGTGATGATTTCATTTTGATAATGACTTCGTCTTTAGTCTCTTTAAAATCCATATTTTCATCTCCTTACCTTATTTTATAACATTATCAACCCTTTACATCAACACAACACACTCCACGTGCGCTGAGTGCTAGATGTAATTTGAGCAGTGGAATTCTACTTATATTTAAATCAATTAACAAGATAATGATTAAAGTAGTTACTAATTAATATTTTTTAAATGTAGAGACCTTGGAGCCAGCCGCTAACTCAAGAAGCAATAAACACCCGTTTGACAACTTTTCTGTGAGTTATTAAATTATTAAACTTGGATATACAAAAAGTTTTAATGACCAATTAAGAAATAGTCTTCATAACATTATTCGTAAACTTATTCACCGAAGCTCAATTCACATGTGGTATGACAATATGGTTCATGTCCAATTTCACTTACTAGCTTGTCAAAAATCTCCTTTGATACAAGAAGTTGACTCCCTCTTAATACTGGAGTTCTTTCCTGTTCACCAGTCAAATGTTTATACGTACACCAATTTTGATACTTAAGAACGCATTTCCCCTCCGAATCCATTCCAATCAACCCTTTATCAGTACTTGTCATTGTTATTTCCAATAAACTAAGAACTTCAAAAGTAAGTGCTAAATAATCATAACGATAATATGTCATAAATGGGTTATATCCTATACTCGCATCCGTAAAAACAACGACCTTTTTATTCCTAAGCCCCATTGGATTACACATATACTTAGGAAGTATATGATCAAGAACAGAACCTCTATAGTAATCATGATATAAAGGTAGCCTTTTGCTTTTACCGAAACCCACAGCAGAACACGTCTGGTAGATTTTGCAGTTATCACCAATACGCTGAGATCTCCATAAATCTTCCAAATACACATATTCTCGTTCAATGTACGCTAACCTAATCCAGTCTTCTTCATTTACACTAGACACGCTATCCTTTACATCCGTCGGGTGTGGGATTCCATTAGGCCTTGCTATCGCTGAATTACTAATTGCATTTAGCAGTAATACATCTTCTCTAATACTGTGGTAAAAAAATTCTTTATCTTCAAGACTTCTTAATCTTGCAAAACCATCCCCAACTTCTTTTCCGCAACATAAATAATCCATAATCGCATTCCCAATGGCCTTTATGTAATCACTATGAATCTGAATATTATCCATCAACAAACTAGATATGTTGTCCATATATGTGTCAGATAAAATTCTCATTTTGCTTTCATTATGAATTTCACCGAAGAATCCCAGAATATAATCATCAACTGATATGCCCCTATCTTCAAGAAACTTATATCTTGGGTCTATACTTTTGAAGTCCCTCAGAATAAAATCATTAAATCTTTGATCAGTAGTCTGAACCTTTGATTTTATTCTTTCCTCCATCTCGCCACTCAACAAGAACTTTAATAAGAATCCATCATCTCCATTTGCATTGATGCGAATGTAATCATCAAGATCCACTAATTGATACTTCTCTCTTTCTTCATAAGAATACATATCTTCAACTAACTGAATCAACATAGCAATGCTCAAATTAATGTACTTAGAATAATTCGCCAAAACCCGCTTAAATGGTCTTATAAACATTGCCCTCTCTGCATCTTGCGTAAGTAGTGTTTCGAGAGAAGCAAAAACTGACTTATGTATATCTGCAGTTCCATAACGCAATCTCGCTAATAACACATGATGCAACAACTCTTCAATGCAGTATCCTTCAAATTCACTTTCAATTTTCTCCCATTCAATCTCTACTCTACAACTCAATCGTAAATCAATAACGTCATAAACTAAGTCCCACAACGCTAGAACTTCTTCTCGCCAGTCATCAAGGTCTGATAGCATTTTTATTATGTTATCAGATAGCCCGTTAACGCCTTCAAAGGGCTTATACATACTCCCAAAATATTCAAAGTATGAATCAATAGTCAACCTTTTATCTAGAATGTAAGCCTTCGTGAAAAACTCATAACTACTATATTTATGGTACCAACCGTCCTTTTGAGTGAGATAGATTCGCAGATTGAGATACGCCCTTACACCATCTATAATTTCATCCATTTCCCCTAGACAGATTACACCCTCTTGAATATTCGAATACTTTCTAGATACAGAGTCTTCAAAAGCAAAATCAACAAGTTGATTAATAACAAACATAACCTCTTGCGACAATTCTTCTTTATTTACCAGATATGTCTTAACAACACTGTTTACCTCTTCAGAATATCCGTATGATTTCATAAAGACTAAGACTTCATATATGTTATTCTCATCTATATCTTTATCACTAAACGTTTCTGTGATTTGGACTCGATTATCTTCATCAGTAGAAGATATCAATGGATACCCTTTCGCTTCAATCAAACTACAATCAATATTATATTTTTCGCACAAACTTGTTACAGTTTCTATAAACTGTTCTTCGACTTCATATGCATCATTGTTAAATTTAAATTTGCTTATCAGATCAACAACGGAAGTTCTTGCAAGAAGTGACTCTTCTTCGTTGTCTATCAAAGCAATATTATTGAGGTAAGCCTGTATAAAATCATTCCTACTTTCATTGGGCATAGACTTAAACAATGCGTTCCCAATTCTTGAGTACTTTGGTGTTAGCCAATCAGTAAGTATCGTCTTTAGTGTATTCTCACATATCCAAGATTGTTTGTAGACTTCCGAATCTACAACTAACTTCTTCAATGCCAATTCTGGTTCATATTTACACAACAATTGTGACCATTCATTCTGGTAATCACTTGTTTCTTTTCCATCAGTTTGACTTACTACCGCAACGGACATTCCACCTAATCGCTTTATACACTCTTTGCCTTTTCCTGGGTCTATCCAATAAATATCTTCAACTGTATCCATTAACCTACTAAGTGTTCTATCTCTACGTTGGCCATATGACATTATCATTCTTATAGCATGGCGAAATTCATGGATTCCCTGCCTTTCATCTCCATTTTTATTCAGGAAAATGGATTTCTGCATATAATAATCGGCTAAGTCCATATGTATCCTTCTGGTCTTCTGCTCTTCAGTCACCTCACCAAAATGCTTTAAGACAAAGTCATAGTTATCATCATTCGATATTTCTGTAACCAGTTCAAATAACCGGTCAGTCGTTAAAGGACCCATCATTGCATTTTGAATAGTTGTCATTGTCTCACTTGATGATTCAACAATTATACTAAGGATTTTCTTCCATTCAGCCTTGCTTAAAACGACACTTCTCAATGGTTTTTGGATAGTATCATAAATCTCTTGTTTTAGACCATATAGGTCCAAGGTGCGAATACCATGATTTGCTACCGCTGTTACCCGATTTAGATTCGAATAAAGTTCTATTAATTCAATTCCCTTGATCTCTCTTTGTTTCTCAAGCACACAGGTTTGAAAAACAAAGATAATCCAATTGTGAAACCAACTTAAATCAGTGATTGCTTCAACCAGTGAATCTACCTCACAAGAATATGCTTCATAAATCTTCGTAGCATTTGCAACTAAGTATTTAACTTTACTTTCTGTATCACCGTATATACTATCAGCAGTTTTGACTGTATTGAGAATATCTTTTACATATTCTTCATTTAATCCCTCATGATCAGTCCCTTCTATCAATCCACGCCATTTTTCCATTAATTCCATATCCGTAAGAAGTGAGATGAGTTCATCTAACCTGTCTCGATGGGCATACTCGTCCAGTACAACTTTCATGTATACACTATCAGTTGAATAACGAACTACAGCATCTTGGTTCTTATCCATATCAATTGCTGCAGCGGTCAAATATTTCAGTTGTTCTTTTTGTTCATCCCCATTAAGGTTTTCGTGGGATTCATTCTTCTCTAACATCCCATTTATATAACTTTTCCACGGTGGAGTAACAAGGTTACGTGAGCAGGAGTAGCAAACTCTTAATCCTTCCTTCAAAGGCATACTCGCTTTTCCTTCGTAGATAAGTATTTCACTTAACCATTGAAATCCTTGTATTTGTCCAATGCACATTGAGTACTTTTTCTCGTATATCTCATAGTCGAATTCTGCATTCAATACCATATTGGATAACTCTGAAAGCACCGCCAATTTCGAAAACGACTTTTTCTTAGTTGCTGCTTTCACAAAATAACCTGATATTTTCTTTATTACATTAAATCCATAACCTCTAAAGAAACTCTCAGTAACAAACTCCACGTTAGCATATTCCAATAGCCTATCATACTGGCCTGATTCGTATAACAGCCGGAATAAATTGTTGAACGCCTTAATATTGCTATATACACCTGTACTCTCAAGCCAAATTATTAGGTCTTTATATATATTGTCATAAATTGAAAGTCCATTCCCATCAAGCAATTCTAGTATATATCGTCGGAAACTTTCATGATAAATTATGAATCCACCATTTACAGCACTTTCTTTAAGTATACTGCGTAGTATCTTTATCCTCTTTTCAACATAATTTCCTATACCAGTTATAGCTTTCAGTTCTTCAATACTCAAATAGAAAGATGCCCCAGATAATACATATACTACTTTATGATCTTCATCAATCTGTTCTAACAAATAGTCGTAGTAACCCTTCAAATCATCATTATAGTCAGGAATTAAAGCAAGAGTATCCATCCATGAATCTAGAACACTGGACTTTGAAAGTTCATTGACCAAATAAGTAACATACAGAGGATTACCATTGCTTTTATTTAACAAATAACTATTTAATGACACTTCGCCCTCTTTTTCATACAAACCAATACCTCTAATTTCAAGATATCTACCAATTGTATTTGTATCCCAGTTTTCAATTTCAGTGAGCGTATAGTCTTGCTCACCTAGCTCTAGTACTTCTGAAACAGGTTGTGATACAACGACAATTTTCACGTTTGCAGGCACATTAATTCTCTTGATTATCTCTATGATATCAGTCTTATTTGCTCCGACGGTAGATTCATGAGAAGACCTGATCCTCTCGATATGATCAAGTCCGTCTATTATTAACACAATCTCTTTATCAATATGATCAATTAGTGACTGAAGTTCGTTTTCGTCAACACCAAACCTAGATGTCTTTATGTCCTTTAACTCTGGACAGGCGATCATTATATCTTTAATCAGATTTGCCATGAATATATTGGAAGTGATTCTACCTGTATAGAATATATCATCCAAACTTGTATAGCAGTAATGCCTAGAAAATAGAATGTTTCGTGATTTGAGATAATCGATGAAATTAGTAATAAACCACGATTTCCCAGATCCTGGCTCACCAATTAAAATAGTCTTGTTATTCTTCTGGATGTTTGAGTAGAATTCTTCAAATGTATTTTCATCATGGATATTACTACTTGAATCAACAGGAAATAGTTGCTCTATGTTTCCATAACCAACAACTAAACCTAAAGCACTAACTACTTGATCCGTTTTTAGCGTTCTCTGGTTAGCCCTTGCATTCTTAACTATACTCATTAACTTCAGAAGAACACTTTCCGGAGATAATTCATGGTTCGGATAAGTTCCAACGCCAAAATCCTTTAGACATTCTACAGTAATCCTTTCCATTTCACCCTTATTCACTATATCTAAACTTGCTTTTGGTAGGCATAGCTCTACTTTCAAATCTTGGAGAAATTCTTTGAAATTATCCCTCGATATATTTGTTACATTATTTCTTAACCGTTTCCAAGAAATTATAGGTCTTTCTTCGCCCAGAGACCAAATTTTATCAATATTAATCCTGTATTGTTTCACTTTTGGAGATGTAAAATCGTTGCTTGTTCCTACCTCTTCTAAAAAATCAAGATCATCATTATAATCCCATGCAAGAAGTATTTTTATTGATATATCTCTTTCGTAATCCAACTTTTCCCATGAATTGTATAGTACATCTAGTGCAAGGTCATAAGTTAAAGATGAGAAGTCACTTTTTGTTACCGTTTTATCATCACTATACTTGATCTGTCGTTTGACTACCTCATTATTATTAATCACGGTAAGATCATCGAATTTATCATCATCGTATTCCTTGATGTCAACCTTGAATTCTGAGGAATTTCCTTTGAGAAGATCATTAATAATGAAATATGAAGTTAGTAAGTCTTGGTATTCATACCCCTTATGTGCATCTGATAATCCCATATAATCTCCTCCCTTCTTAGAATTTTTTAAATTTTTAAAATTTTTTAAATAGGATTTTAAACGAAATTGGCTCTGCTGCAGGATTTTCCGTATACATTTGTTTGTTAAAACGCTTTTTATTTCGTTGAATGAATATATTGGCTGGCTCTACAATAGTTGCAGATGAACTGTTGTTTTTACGAAAAAGGAACAAAGGAGATTTATCATATCTACGAAAACGACCTCCTAATTTGAACTGTTGCGCGGTTTTAATAGGAGGTCATTCGATAAATGTTAATTTTTATTAAAATTAGGTTGGGTACATATTGCTTTTTATAACTAGGCTTGGTGTTCCAGCACTTATTGTTTATTAATTTTCCAATTCCAGGAGTTTTTGCTTTAATCAAACTCTTTTCTATACAAACACTCCTGTGTAGCTTATCTCTTTTAAGGGCTTTTGTTTATCGTATAAATTTTTTTCAACAAATCTAAAGTTTAATTTGTGTCGTTAATAATTTAAATAGCAATTTATTTGATGATAATTTACTTATATGAACCTTTACCAATTGTCTATTCATTCCAACAAATTCTTTATCAATAGCGATTCGTTCAATGATTTGTTTAATTAGTCTATCTATTAAGCTCTTCTTTTTATCAATTCTATGATCGATTTTTTTTGTAAAATCTACCGATTTCGTTTGTGTACTACATTCCATGTAAAATATTAAATCTTCATAAGCAATACAAATTTGTTCAAATATACGAGAAAGCTCAAAGGCATGTCTTTGTCGCTCTGCTTGTAAATCGGCACGCATTAAACCATATACCTCAATGGAAGTTTTCCCTTTTGATGTTTTGTCAACTATCATACCATTAGATTTATAATACAAATGGTCTTCAACCTTAATATTGGGATTACAAGGATTAAGTAACATTGGTTCCTCTTCACTTAACTTATGCGTACTTTTAAACGATCTCTTTGCTATATCCTTTAACGGAAAATGCGTTCCTTTATATTTTGTCGAATTGCATACACGACATGCCCATAACAAATTATCCCAATCAGAAGCGAGCCAATAATAACCTTTATGATTAGGATTCCCTTTTACACCTTGCTTTGGACGCCAATGCTCGACCTCTCCATAACTGTTTTGCATAAATAGACTTTCACAAAAAGCACATTTTGAATAAAATTCTATTTTTAACTGATTTTTAACAGCCCTATTCGAATAAACATTAAAAGAAAATACATTTTTTAAGTCCGCCCAAGTTTTATTATCTATTTCCATATATTTAATAATTCTTGCTCGTTCACCGTTTGTATCGCTATTTTGATTTGTTAAATATCTAGGTTCTGCTCTCTTTGTAATATTAATCATCTAATCCCCACAATCTTAAGACAGCTTGTTTAATATTTGAATCAATATCCTCAACATTATCATTTATATTAATGCGCTTTTCTTCAATCGCACTGTCAATTATTTGTAGTGCTATTTTTTCAGCTTGACTATATCCATAATATGTATATTTCGTTTTTCCGGTCGTTTCATATTCAATATTCATCTGCTCCTGATGAATAGGATCAAGAGTGCTATCTAACCCAAAAAAATCGGATAATAAGAGTTGCTCAATCTTTAAATCTCCTTGAAAAGGAATATTTTCTTGTAATACTAGCGTCTTGTCTTCTTTCCATTGCTTTTTCAATACAATAATTTCATTTGGTTCTAATCCACGCAAGCAAAGTGGATCATGTGTGGTCATAATAAATTGCACGTAAGGAAATGTTTTCCTGAACAAATCGACTATCTTTATTTTCCATGATGGATGTAAGTGAACATCTATTTCATCAATTAAAACAATTGCTGATGTAAATCGTCCATTATGATTCGGCTGACTTAATAAAAAGCGCATAATATCGACCACTAAGCTTACAATCGTACGATAGCCACTACTTAATTCATCAAAACGATAATAAGTCTCAGTATTAAACGTCACAAGGAAATGTTTTTGCTCATCATTAAATGTTAAATACACCGATTTATCGGAATCAGTTGGTAAAATTTCTACTAAGGCATCCTGTATTTGGTGAATATCCTCCTTTTTTGCCCAATCTGATAAATTTGGCAAAAAATACGCATTATTTGATATTGGAAATAAATTACGGACATTTTGAAATACTGGAATAGATTTTTCAACTCGATTGGTATTATTTAATCGTATTGAGCCATATGCCGCAATAGGAATATTATGTTTTATCTCGCAGTCACTTCCACCAGACTTAAACTTAACATTATGAATAGAGTCTTCATCTTCTAAAATACCGAACGTTACCGATAAAGATCCATCCTCTAAACGACTCGAAAATCTTTTTGTTTTTTTAACAAGCCGGGTTGCTGATACTACAAGACTTTGTAACAATGTAGTTTTACCTGTACCGTTCTCACCTAAAATCACCAGCCAAGGTGTCTTCTCTCCAAATTGAAAAGTATAGTCGAAATTTAATTGAGATAGGTTTTTAATATTGAAACCCTTAATATACTGCGGCAAATTGGTAGAAGGAGGTTGATTGCTAAAAGGCGCTACTTCTATCTCTCTCATTATGTCGTTTTGTTTATAACTATATGTCTCATATATTTCACTAAATTCTGCGTCACTTATTTTAGGATTCAAGCGTAAATTGCTTAATAATTGTGTACGCTTTACAACAGGTAGTTTAATAAGTTTTCTCAATGAATACTGATTAAAAATAAATGTACGTAAAACCCCAGAATGATCGATTAAGTCAAATATTTGATATTCCCTCTCACTTAATATATTTGTTTTATTTTTACTCAACACATCAAAATATTTAACACGTTTTTTAACTAAGCCTACACGATTTAAATTTAGTTCATTAATCGTTTCATTTCCTCTACGTGTTTTCGCTATCACTTCACCATTTTCTAAAAATTGTATATGTTTTTCTGGCTCATCTATGTATGGATTAAGTAATAATGGCTTTTCATTACTAATATCAATTTCAAGCTTATTTTGTGATGATAAACCGTCTATCGGGAATTTATTACTTTTAGCCATAGAACAAGCGGCACAGACTGGCAATAAATTTATCCAATCATATGCAAGTTGAGGATATAGCGATTTTGGACGGTAATTCTCAATATAAGCTTTGTCTAATATAGTTTCACAGTACGCACATTGATGATTAAAATTTGCAAGTAATATCTCATATAAATCGGGATCTAACATTTTTAATGGCTTAAAATTATAATGCTTATAACTCGCGCTATCTCCATTATTTTCAATATTTTTTAGATTTCCCTCTACTTCTATTAGATATTTTTTCAACTGTTCCTTCGATTTCTGTAGTCTTTCGCTTTCCATCGGCTGTGTAGTAAGTTCTACTTTTATCAATTATAAACACCTTCTTTTACTTTTATTTTTTTGATTGTTAAAAAAGCATTTTTATAGGTTCCATTTAATTAGAATATTTGCTCTAAGCTCATAATTTTACTTCCAATGTCTTATAGTTCAAAATCTATTTTACTAACTTGCGATTATTCTTCACCCCCACGCGGATTACATGGCATCTTTAAAAAAGTTTTAAAACAAGCAGATCTGCCATCTTCCCGGTTCTCTTTGCACCATTTACATCACACATTCGCGACCCTCATGTTACAAGAAAAAAAATACGGAATTAAGAGTATTACGTCTACGGAAGTTTATACGAATGTTGACTTCCAGCAAAAAAAGTCCTTTAACCTTTTTAATCCCTTGTAAATCAAGACTAACGACCTTCTTTGGCTGTTAGTCTTTTTCCTTCAGGTTGAAGTGTCTCAAAGATTGCGACATTAATACCCTTTATTCAAATTACTCAAATAAGTTATCAGTTGGTCCATCTGTATGAAGGCTGCATTCATTTGTGGTTGTTGATTCACTATTTTTGAATTCCTTGATTATATACCTATTATTAAAACTTTTAGGTAACCATTTTAATTCATTTTCATCTAACGGCAGGTCTTGAATATCAGCACTTTCTTCGATGTATATCTCAAACCATATATTTAAGATTTTTACTTGTTCATTATTTCCATCTAAGTTTTCAAGATGTTTTAAAGTTTGGTTAAATATTTGTATATACTCTATAACCCTAGACTCATTCTCTAGAATCCTAATTAAAGTTAGACACTTTATGTACAATTGTCTAAAATTATATTCAGTATTAACTTCATTGAAATATCTATTAAAATGATTTTTTAGTTCTTGTTTACTTAGTTTATCTCTATCATAAAGCCACCCATATACTTCCATTAAAACCGTTTGCCTATCTTTTAAATTTTCATATCTTTCAACTTTCAGGTTTCCTTGTAATATGTTTTGAGCATTTTTTAAACAGCAAACTTGCTGAGATATATCCGATTCAGAAAATGCAATATTTATATATGAATTTGCTATTAACATATTTAATATCCAATAGTGATCAGGTTTAATATTTGTATAATCTATTTTTTCTAATACCATTAAGCTCTTTTTGTATTTATTACATGCGTTTAATTCCCATCCTATGTTTAATAATTTCATATCTCTATTTGAACCTATAGAAAAATCTATTAAAATATTAATATTTTCATCTAAATACTTTAAGACGTCTGGATCGTTAACATTCTTTATTATCCCAATAAGTTCAATGCAATCTCCAATCCACTCTACAAAGGTTAAATTGCCTACTTCAATATTGAATTTATCGATTAATTTACCTAATTTATTGAACATTCCTATTTTCAAAAAATCATTAACACTAAACTTTAAATATCCCTCTTTTAAAATCGTTGAGATAGTTTGAATTATACTCTCGATTTTTTTACTATCATTAGATTCAGAATATATTAATAGATCAAGTATTAAGCATATGTTAATCAGGAACAAATTAGTAGTGTCATGATCTCCTTTATTTTTCTTAAGTTCAAATAAACTTGGCACTTTCAAATCAATAAAAAATTTTTCATACTCGTTATGATATACATCTAAAATTGCTCTTGATAATAACTCTATGGTTTCTAAAGTGGTACTATCTTGAAAATAATATCCACCATTATTCTTTTCCCATATTTCGGGATATATACAGATGATTTTTCTTTTAAAATTATTTAAATCATATTCTGAAACTTTATCCTTAAAATTGCTTTCTAAGTATTCTATAACTTTGAAGCATGCCCAAATACTATCTTTATTTACGGGATTAAAAAAATGATTTATAAATAGAGTTATCTCATTGTCTTCTAAAGGAAATAGTTCTGAAAGTTTTTCTGAAATAACACTTATTGTGATTTCTAACTGCTTTTCTAGCTTTTCATTTTTTTTAAAATACGTACTTTTCGCCTTAATAGTTAACATCGAAAGTTTTCTAGCAGTAAATATTAAAAAATTTGTTTTTGACAATAGCATATGCAATTTCAAAAGTTTTCTAAGCTCATCCTCAAATAATAAAAGATCCCCCTGAAGCCCTTTATCCCAAAGATTCGCCAAAATAACTCCTTGATGTGCTTTAGAAAATAATTTAAATAAACCCACTTTCTCAATTACATTTTCCGTTATTGAATAATTCCATCTATCAATAAACCTTAAAGATAGTAATGGGTTATTTAGTTCGTTCACTATTGAAATATATTCTGTTTCATTTAAACAAGCAATTGCATCAATTAATATTATAGTTTTTTCTCTTAAATAATAATTTGAAGTATAAATCAATAAAGTGTCATTAAAAATGAAATATGATTCATATCCAGATAGTTCATCAGATAATTTATTGTAAATATTTAGTCTATTCACTCTTTGTTCAGGAAATTCAGGTCGACTGTATATTTCTTCTTTTTTTAAGTAGAATTCAGCTTTCAATAATTGAAGAATTTCTCTCTTTTCATCACTACTGAGACAAAGAACAGAATTAATGTCTTCATTTAAATAAAATTGACCATATTTTATTAATGCAGCAATTAAATATACATTTTTTTCTACAGAATTTAGTTCTAACTTAATCAATCTTCTGATATTATTTATTTCAACTTTTTCAAATTCAGCAACAGGAGTTGTCTTATTTAATAGCTTCATAACTTGGTCCCAATAAGAAGTCATTAGTAAACTCTCCTTTTCATAAAAGATTTTTCAAGCTAGGAAACACTTCCATGCCATTAGGCTTTAATGGGCCATAATAACCATTCCAAGATTTCTCATATTCATCAATAATCTCTTGCGGTAATCCACCTTCTAATCTATAAATAGTAGAGTGATAATTTCCTATATCTTTTATAGAAGAACCTAAAATCCATACATTATTATCTATAATAATAAATCTATCATGGAATGTATGTTTGCCAGAGCGATACCAATTCCTTATCTCAATATTATTTAAAGAAGCCCCTGTATCAGTTTCGACTTTCTTTAAGTATGAATTAATCGAATCGCATCTCATAAACTCTAAATTACTTTCTAATGCAGTGATATTTTCACCTTTATATTCACTTAATAAAACCTTGATTTTTAAACTTCTATTAGATAAAGCTAGAACTGATAAATCCGATAAAATACTTTGGTCTACATATGGATCCCATATCCATATTCTATTAGCTGCTTTTTTATATAATTCTTCGTAAATAATTTTTTTAACTTCTTCGTTCGATAAATTATTGTTTAAAAATAAACTTCCTAAGTTCCTAATTTCTATATTCCTGTTAGATTTAAGTCTTTCACTTTCTAATTTTTGCCACACCATATCGTTTCCATCAGAAACATGTATAGGCTTTTCCTTGGTTGTTATATCTAAAATCTCTTCCTGAATTCCCCTTTTAACTTTTAATTCACCTACTTTTTGATGCATACTTATAGTGGTTTCTCTCAGTAGGTGAACCGTTTCTTCATTAGAAATTTTCCATATATTATTTTTTTTAATATAAAATTTAAAACCAATTTTGGTTGGTTTAAAATCAATATTAAATTTACAACTCTTACAATTATCGTTTAGATCAAACATTTGAGATAGAAGAGCTTCTTCCCCATCCCAAGCCTCTAATACAACTCTAGATTCAAATTCTAAATTACCTAATTTCATAAATGAAACTTGGCTAGTTTCTGGATTGAAATTATATTTAAACTGATCAACTAAAGACAGTTCTAGAAAAATTACTGTCCCTAAAAAATCTTGTAAATAAAACAAATCAAATCCACTATGTAATTTTATAAAGTCAGCTATTTTTAAAAAATATTTTTCATCTATATTATATTTTTCTTCAGAGTAGCTCATTCTAATATAAGTCCCCTCGTCAATGATCTTTGGCCACCATCCATTTGCGACTGAATTATTGACTGTACGTGGAAGAAATACTTTAGGTCTTTTTATAGTATTACGAAAATGTATTGATATTTCTCTGTCTCTTAGTTTCAGTTTTACATTTTGATTTTTATGAATATTATCGTATAGATTTTTTGCTTCAAAGTTTTCTAAATGTATCTCAAAAAATGTAACTTTTTTTTTTCCTCTACTATCTAACTTCTTTATTTTCCCTAATAACTGTTCATTAAATGTTTCTGGTTGAAATACTGTAAAATAATTCTCATATTCTCCACCCTTCCCGATAGCGAAAAGTTGAACTTTAACCCCTGACAATATCTTTGAAGTAATTAGCATAATCTTAAACTCCTACATTTTTCTATTATTTTATATCTTCAAGATTTAAAAGATTCAATTAATCTTGGAGATAAAACTATTTTCGTATTATTTCTATCCACATCGGTCATTCCGCTTAAAATTACTTATTTTCACCTGACACTACCTTTCCCTAACAGGATCTAAATATCCACGAACTTTATTCACATTCATTTTTCCTTAAAGATGGACTAATATGGGATTATGCAAAATATAAAATAAATCAAGTTGCAGATTAATCCTCCTGAAAATTAATAAAATACAGATTAATTTCAATTCAATATACCATAAATTACAACTATAACTATATCCTTTAATATAATAAAACTTTAAAGATCTTTTGATTGAGACTTCCTATATATTCACTTGGTGAAGGAACTCTTGTCCTTGATAGCTTTTCTAAAATGGATACCCTTGCACTTTGCCAGTCATAACTTCTGTCTACACTGTTTTGGACTTGTACTCTATAGATTACGTTCATGCTGAACTCACAAAAAAAAAGCTGTTGAGAAAACTCTCATCAGCTTTTTTTAACACAAATATAAATTTACAAATTAATATTAAAAACTGAGATTTCAGGCGGCGCCTTAAAACGAACCGGAATTCTTAATGTTCCAATTCCTGTATTTACGTAAAGCTGCATTCCTTTTTTATTAATGGTATAAATTCCATCACTATATTTTTCAGCTAAAGATGTAGACATTGTTTTAATGAAAGGAATCTGAACCTGTCCCCCATGACTATGTCCAGCTATTAGCAAATCAACTGACGTATCTTTTAAAAGATCTGCCATATCAGGCTCATGCATTAGCACAATTTCGTAATCACAATCGTTCTCCCTTTTCTCCAATATACATTTTGTATCCGGATTTCCAAGCAATGCATCGTCCAATCCTCCGATAAAGAGCTTCTTGCCATTTGAAACTGTTAGATTAACTCCGCTATTTTCCAATAAAGTAAAGCCTGAATTAGTTAATACATCTTCATATACTCGAGCAGCTCCACCACCGTAATCTCGGTTTCCCCAGATGGCATATGTTGAAAACAGTTAATATTTCTTTATTCAAATTACCTGATAATTTCATTTGAACAGCTTATATTTTCACTTATAACGAATATTTTGATTTTCTTAACTAAGGTAAATTTACAATAAAAAAGCACTTCCAATGGTTAGGTTTTCTCTAACCATTGGAAGTGCAGTTAATTGTAATGCTGAATATTTTTTATGAATATTGGACAAATCTACATTAAACGATAATTCGCATTATTTAAACGAATAATCCCCTTTTGAACGATAAATTATGAGAAACATCCGATAATTAGAAAGTTGTGACCAAGGTATATATATTATGTAAACTAAAATTATTTGGCATGGAGGAGAGCTTGGATTCATCAATTCCCCTGTAAAAGGACACAAAGATGTCTCACTCCGGGACACAAAGTACGCACATTCGCGATTTATTCGTAATTTCGAAAAAATCGAGACACAAAGTTTACACAGTCAGTCATTCCGATTTTTTATCATTAAAATTAAGTCCTATCTTACAGTAATTTTACTCATATAAGGTACATAAAAAATGTATAAGTTCCTTATGGTTAAAAGGATAAATAGTTCTGATTCTGAAATGGTTAAGTCAATTCATTTACTATATACGAATAAGAAATGTCCAGACTACTTAAAAGACCATACATAGTCTATTTCCTCAACAAATTCAACTACTTGTTCGTCCTAAACGTTTTCCACCTCCTGTGTATATCTAGTGTCTAAGTGTATATGGTAAGTTTTATCATTTTTTTGGACTTAATCTTAATAAGATTGTGGTTCTCTCAAATGTTTAACTATAAAAAATAAAAAGAATCCATTTCAAAATGAATTCTTCTCTAGTGAATTAGTTTACTATTTTATTTCGGAAATGCTGAATGGTTAATGCTACATCATGTAAAGTATATGGGACATTTTTAAAGTAAATGCCCTCCCTTTTAATCCATTCGACTGCGATATCGTAAGCCCGTATTCAAATAACGCATATAAACACGCAGCACCTCCCGGTACTATAAAGGTATCAATTAAAGGAGGTGCCTTTCATATGCCA
>NZ_JBNNLZ010000041.1:0-20760 GCF_050272295.1 Lysinibacillus sp. NPDC048646 | reverse complement strand
ACATTCGAATTCATGGAACATTAGGCTATTTAACACCCGTGGAATTTAAAAAACAGACCTTATAATTTTTGTCCAGTTTAGTGTTGACATACCAACTTGAGCTAAATATGTATACATGGGAGAATAGGAATGGCATTTACAAACATACAGCAAGCAGTAGGGAAAATCGAAAACATTGAGCTTGCGTTAACTCAATTTAATGCACAGAGAGCGTTGTCTGAGGTCGATAAACAGCTAGAAAAAAAAAAAAAAGTAGGCGATACAACGCTGGATGACATCAGGGATAAACATGTGTGATAAACTGGAAATTCACCGTTGGAAGTTCCTAAAATGTCGAGACTCGTAACAATATCCAGGCTTAATATGCTGTTTTACACCTGATTTTTTGAATTTTGACTTATCGAAGTGTCAAGTTCCGATGCCAAAAGTGTAGTCGGAAGTTCCCAAAACAGTTGTGGTTACAGCATTTTTGATACAATTACCATTTATTTAAGCAAAAATCGAAGCCGGTAATCCTTAGCGTACAGGATACCGGCGTTTTTTCTGTCAATTAGGGCTTAGCGTACAAAATCCGCATATTGTTGGCGGTATCCCGTATAGAGGAAACATAATTTTATAGATAATTTTAAGTATTAGCTTTTGTCTAAAATATGTAATGTCGCTTCGATTTTTGTTGAAAGTGAACAATGTTATTTAAATGCTCATAGACTACAATTAAATTAAGCAAATAACATAAATAAATACGAAAAAACAGGAGTTTCAGACAGTGGAAACATAAAATTTTTGTGCATAATATACAAAAATAGCATAGTTGAAATTTCATCCGCTTTTCCTGTGTGAAATAATAGTTTTGAAGAAGTGTATAAGTCTCTTTTTTGTTATTTGTTTACTATGGTAACTAGTTAATCAACAGAAGTGTTAGAAAATAATAGGAAGGAATTGATAAAATGTTAGTAAAATTATTAGAGCCATTAAATGTTTCAGATTCGATCATTGAAAAATTAGCGGAACCAATCAAACAGGCCGGTCATGAATTTGTTTACTACAATGAGAAGACAACTGATTCGGCAGAATTAGCAAACCGTAGTGAAGGTGCAGATATTATTATGATTGCTAATAACCCTTACCCTACAGATGTGATTAATCAAAATGACAATTTAAAATTAATCAATGTTGCCTTTACAGGTGTTGATCATGTAGGTAGTGCTCATGCTAAAAACCAAGATATTATGATATGTAATGCAGCTGGATATGCGAATCAAGCAGTTGCCGAATTAACAATTGGTTTAGTATTAGATTTGTATCGTCACATCACTCAAGGTGATAGAGAAATTCGTGACAGTAATTTCCCAGGACCATTCCAAGGTAGTGAAATTAAAGGTAAAACAGTTGGTTTGATTGGTACAGGTAAAATTGGTATGATGACTGCTCATTTGTTTAAAGCATTTGGCGCAAAATTAGTTGCTTCAGACCAATCCCGAAGAAATCCAGAAGCTGAAGATTTAGGTATCGAGTATATGGAATTAGATGAGTTATTAGCACAATCTGATATTGTGTCATTACATATACCATTACTACCAAGCACAAAAGGGTTAATTTCTAAAGAAAAATTAGATGTAATGAAAGAATCAGCCATTCTTATCAACTGTGCACGAGGTCCAATTGTTGATAATGATGCATTAGCGGACGCATTAAATGAAGGGCGAATTGCTGGGGCTGGTATCGACGTATTTGATATGGAACCGCCTATTCCTGGAGACTACAAACTTTTACACGCAAAAAATGCTATTTTAACACCACACGTTGGTTTCCTTACTGATGAAGCAATGGAATTGCGCGCTAGAATTGCATTCGATAACACCATTGCATTCCTAGAAGATAGACCTCAAAATATTATTAAAAGATAATATTTTGAGATTTTCCTTACAAATCTCCCACATATTTAACAATATGTGAATAACTAAACAATGTGGGTATAATTTAGTTGGAAATTCGAAACAAGGAGAAAATACAATGACATTAAAACAATTAGCAAGAGAAGATTTAAAAAATCGTATTTTCCATTGGCCAGATATTCAAGAGTTTAGAGAAGAAGAAGCGACAAAACATATTTTCTATGAAACACTTAATACTGTAGGAGCTGTTTGGTGTATGCGCCCAGGACAAACTTTGCCAATTCACTCGCACGAGAAAGCTGATGATATTTGGATTGTTATTGAAGGAACAGCAGATTTTTATCCAGAATGTGGTGAAATGGTTCAAATTAAAGCTGGTGATGTTGTTGTTGCACGTGCGGGTGAAAAGCATGGAATGACCAATAATTCTGATAAAGATTTCATTATGTTAGGGATTGCGGGACCGACACCAATCGGCTTTATTCCGCATAAACATAATTAAGTTTAACTTCTTTCAGCAAACATCCGCTGAAAGAAGTTAAAGCCTCCGGCGGATGTCGCAGAATCGGCAAGGAGTAAATTTAGGATGTTAGCCTAAGTTCGTCGTATCCATGCGACAACGGCTAACTGATGTGCTTCATGCAGGTCTAAGCACAAAGCCGATTCCGGACGCAATTATTATGCCGAGGCATAATTGATTTATCACGTCTGTTGATTAACAAGTTTTCATAGTAAAAAAAGAGAGATTTCTTCTTGTAGATGTAAGTTACCATATTAAACATCTATAAGGAGGAATCTTTCGTGCCTAACGAAGGATTTTCAAATTTCTTCAAAACTTTATTTCACTTGAAGAAGTGGATGAGTTTGGAGATGTTGCACTAATTTGAACTATTGATTGAATCAGTCCGATAACCTTAAGGGGTAATCGGGCTTATTTTTTGTATCTTTGAATCTCCCATGCTTGAGGTTTCACAAAAATACTACACAGAGATCGAAAGAAAATACTAGTAGGTTTAGATAAACATACTTTAATAGAATATTTTAAGTATTTGCTTTTGTCTAAAATGTACAATGCTGTTTCTATTTTTGTTAAAAGTGAACAATGTTATTTACTTACTCATAACCTAAAATTAAATTAAGCAAAACAAAAGTAATAAAAAACGAAAATAGGAGTGTCATACTATGGGACAAACAGTTAAAAATGACTCGAATTATTACAAAAAAATAATTACTGCACTGTTTTTAGGTTGGGTAGTTATTTGGATTTATCGTACAATACTTACGCCAATATATCCACAAATTCAAGAATCACTGGGGAATATTAGCGATACACAAGTAGGACTTGTTGCTTCTTTTTATTTCTTTGCATATACAGGTATGCAAATTCCATCAGGGATACTCGTTGATAAATTCGGTCAAAAACGAGTATTAATCCCAGCGTTTATCATTTTTGCAGTAGCAGCATTTATAATTGGAACAAGCTCGACAATCACTCAAGTGTATGTTGGGGCCTTATTGGCAGGTCTTTCGACTGGTTCATACTATGGTGCAGCTTTCTCCTTATCGGCTAAACATATGCCAAAAGATAGAAAAAGTTTTTCTAATGCTATCATAAACAGTGGTTCAGCATTAGGTATGGTCATTGGTCTAGTAGGCTCATCTGTATTAGTAGGTGGTCTTGAGATCAAATGGAATTTCATGCTTATTATGACAGCAGTCTTAATAACAGCAGTAACATTTGTGTTTGCTTTAATTATTAAACAAGATAAATCAGTTACAAAAGAAGCATCTGAAGATAAGATAACAACACAAAACACAGTATCTCAAGGCGTAGAATTATTCTCGCCAAAAAAATTAGTTATTTATTTCGTATATTTTGCAACATGTTATGGTTATTACATGATTGTGACGTGGTTACCATCATTCCTTGTCGCAGAAAAAGGATTCGAACAAGGTTCAGTAGGATATGTAGCTGCTTTAGTTGCAGTCACAGCAGTACCTGGTGCATTGATATTTTCTAAGTATATTGATAAAAATGCACATATGCGTCAGAAATTAATTATCTTCTTGTTAATTGGTGCAGCCCTAACAATTAGTTTAACCGTATTTGCACCTAACCCTGCTGTCCTTTATGGAGCACTAATTTTATATGGTTTATTAGGTAAACTTGCCATTGATCCAGTTTTAATCACATATGTAACTGATTCAGTACCTTCCAACAGTATGGCTAAAGCACTAGGTATCTTTAACTTCTTTGGGATGACTTCATCAGTTATCGCGCCAACTCTTACTGGTTATATTGGTGATATCACTGGTTCGAAAGTATTAGCATTCTATATTGCAGCCATACTTCTTGCAGTAGCAACGATTTTATTTTTCCTTGTAGTTATGTTAAGAGAAAATAAAGCAGCTCCTAAATCCCTAACTAATGAATAAAGCGAGACTTCCATCAGTGGAGATGTTCTTCATCTTCCACTGATGGTTTGCTTTGTGATCTATTTAGGCACATTTTATTCATTTTTAACTGTGGTGGACAACAGAATATATTTTTTTATGTACAAAAAAGTATCCCGCTAAAAAGCATTCAAAACTGCTTTTTAACGGGATTTTATGTGTGATATAGGTAATCAATTATGCCTCGGCATAATTGTGTCCGGGCATTCATCTCATCACCTATAGAGGTGGGAGACTTCTGTAACTGGCGTTGCACTTACGTAACAAAAAACATCTGTAACTGACGCTTTTGCTTTCGTTACAAAAATATTTGTTGAAAGAAGTTAAAACGTTATTTTTTCTGATGCAAATAATGCTAATCTAATTTCCAATGATGCTTCAGAAGCTTCAACAGACTGACCTAAAATTTCTTCGCATTTTTTAATACGATATTTTACAGTATTACGATGAATAAAAATTTCTTCCGAAGTCTTTGTGAGATCACAATGGTTCGCCAAATAAATTTTTAAAGTATGTTTAAGTTCTTTTTCCTTCGTCGTTTTCGGATAGGCTAATGGACCTAATGTATACGTGAGAAACGGTTTTAATTTATTTGCTGGAATGAGCTGTAATAATTCTTCTATACTTTTGGATTTATAGAGTTCTATAAATCCAATTTCACTATTTTCATATTTATTATCAAAAGCTTCATTCGCTTCGAAATAAGATAGTGGTAACTGTGAAAATTCAGAGACTTCATTACCAATCCCAAATGATAATGAATTATTAAAAATTTTTTGATACTCTTTATTGAGATATTTGCAGTAGTCTAAATAATATTGATGTCTCGTTTGTAAAAGTATCGTAAACCGATGATTACCTGGAGACGTATATATACTAATAGTGGGGTCAATGTCAATCAACTTATGCGTGAGCCATTCAAAAGTCATTTGATACCGCTCATTCAAATAAATATTATTTTCCACATCCTGCTCTTTGTCAATCGCACAAATTATCACTTGATAGTAATTTGAGGGTTGGATATGATGCTTTTTTAAAAACTCAGGGTGCTGCTTTATTGAAATAAGGTTATCAGGATGTTCAGACATGAGTGATTCGAAAAATTTGCTCACATCTTGTTGTTCAGCTTCCTTAATTTTACTATTTTTATAAATTGTGAGACTGAGTGTATTTACGGCTTGTTCTATTGTTAGTAAACTAAATGGATAACTGAGCGTACTGACATTTGAAATCATAAGATAAAATGGAAAATATTTAAATGCAGGAACCTCAAATATAATATGTTCTTCTTGGAAAGATGCTCTATTGTTAGGTGTAATCTGCTTGGAATTTAAAGATCTTTTGAAGTAACTGAGATTTTTTTGAACATGTTCTGGGTGTTCGTGGAAGTGATGACTCATCGATTTAATTTGATAAAAAGGATTTAATAGCATCACAGGGACTCTGAGGAGTCTACTCATACGTTCAATCATCATTTCCAGACTTAACCCTCTCATAAGCATTGTATTTAGTTCTTGTTGGATATCTAATGCAAAATACAATTTTTCAGTTTCTTCATCCATGATATATGATGATATATGGTGAGTAATTGATCCTAGATTCCAACTTTCGGGAATTCCGATAATTGGAAATTTTAATTCATTTGCGAATTCTATGACTTCATTATCTAATTTTTTTAAAAATCGAGATAACTTGATACCTATACCAGCAACTTTTATATCATTTAATTCTCTAATGAGGTCAATTAATCCTGATTGATCGTGTTGGTAATTCATACCAGTTGTTACGATAAATGAATGTTGTGCTGTAAAATCTTTGATATCAGGTGTTTCTGTAATATCGACCATTTCTACCTCTCTCTCTATATCGCCTTCGTCATTTAACAATATTAAATCTGAAAATTGTTGTACAGACATTATTTCTTTTAATGTTGTCATAAGAACTCACTCCTTATCTTTGTTTGAAAAAGCCAAACTAAAAATTAAATATGTATGATGTTACAAAGCTAACCTATCACTCTGATAGTATACTATTTTTGAAGGTTATTATACGTATAATCCTTTATTAAAAATAAAGGAGAATCATTATGCTTGAACAAGGTCAAGGTATTAAACGAGATACTTCGTTTTTTGAAAAGCGCGGTTACAACAAGGATATCATGCCAAAGTCGGTTGAACAAAGAAATTCATCTGCATTTAACTTTTTTACGCTGTGGATGGGGGCAGTGCATAACATTCCTAATTATACAACTGTCGGTGGATTCTTACTATTGGGATTATCACCATTTCAAGTGATGATATCACTTGTTATAAGTTCATTCTTAATTGCCTTGCTACTTGTTGTAAACGGTTACGCAGGCTCAAAATATGGTATTCCATTTGCCATGCATTTAAGACATACATATGGTGATATAGGTGCCAAACTACCAGGGGTATTACGTGGTGTTGTAGCTGGCATTGCTTGGTTTGGTTTACAAACATTTGCCGGTTCACAAGCTTTATTGATTCTAATGAATAAAATTTTTCCGGGATTCAATGATATTGGGGATGGTACTACAATTTTAGGTATTACGATTCCGGGAATAATTGCATTCTTGTTATTCTGGGTAATTAACTTTGCCATTGGTATTGGCGGCGGTGAAACATTAAATAGATTTACTGCTATCTTAAACCCGATGATTTATATTGTTTTTGGCGGTATGGCTATCTGGGGTATTAAAGCTGGTGGTGGACTCAGTAAAATTATGAGCTATGAGCTGACTACGGAGGGTAGTATTTTATATCCAACCATCTTAGCATTTATCTTAGTGTTCAACTCATTACTTGGTGTTTGGGCTGCGCCTGGCGCAAGTGTTTCTGACTTTACACAAAATGCTAAATCAACAAGAACACAAATTATCGGACAAGTTTCTGGTATTGTTGTTGCTCATATTTTGTTTGCATTTTCAAGTGTAACAATTTTAATTGGTGGGTCTATTTATTTTGGTCAACAAGAGTGGAATATACTGAATATTATTAACCAATGGGATAATATTTGGACGATCTTCTTTGCTACAGGTGTACTCCTATTGACAACAATCTCTACAAATGCAACAAGTAATATTATTCCAGCGGCATACCAATTAAGTGCGTTGTTTCCAAAGCATATTAATTATCGGCGTGGTGTATGGATTGCATCGATTGCAAGTATTATCACCATGCCGTGGAAGATGATGGAGAATAGTGATAGTATCTTCATGTTTTTAAATATAATTGGTGCCATTCTTGGTCCAGTTGCGGGTGTCATGATTGTAAAATTCTTCTTCATTTCGAAGTGTAGGATCAATATCGAAGAATTATACTTTGATAGGAACAGCAACGAACGGCCAAAAGTGAGAATCAATATACAAGCTTATATTGCGACAATCGTTGGAGTATCCATTTCCTTATTAGGTTTTATACCAAAGTTCCACGTGATTTTGGACTTTTCATGGTTTATCGGATTTTTTGCAGCAGGTATTTTACTCTTATTATTAAATATTTTAAAAAAATAGAGGGAGATGATTTATATGAAATTCGATTTAATTATCAAAAACGGATTAGTCATTCTAGAAAATGGTGAGCAAGCAGTCGAAATAGGGGTTAAGAAAGGGAAAATTGCCGCAATCGGTACAGATTTAGGTGAAGATGCAGAAATTATTGATGCAAAAGGCTTAATCGTATCTCCAGGCATGGTAGATGCACACGTACATATTACGGAACCAGGAGGAGGCTATCGTGATGACTGGGAAGGTTATGATACAGGTACACGAGCCTGTGCAAAAGGTGGTGTAACAACAATTATCGAAATGCCATTAAACCAAGTACCTGCAACAATTAATGGTCAATCTATTAAAGAAAAATTTAAAGCTGGAGAAGGGAAATTATCCGTAGATGTTGCAAGCTATGGCGGATTAGTGCCATTTAATTTAGACGGCGGTATTCAAGAATTAGAGAGCAATGGTGTTGTTGCATATAAATGTTTTGTGGCTACATGTGGTGACCGTTCTATAGAAGGTGACTTCATGAATGTGGATGACTATGCACTATATGAAGGTATGAAACAAATAGCGAAGACAGGTAAAATATTATCTATTCACGCTGAAAATGCTGAAATTACTGATAGATTAGGAGAAATAGCTTATAAAAACGGAGAAACATCATTACGTGCTTATGTAGATTCACGACCTGTATTTACAGAAGTGGAGCCAATTAGAAAAATAATCCTATTTGCTAAAGAAACAGGCTGTCGTGTGCACATCGTTCATGTAGCTTGTGAGGAGGGTGTAGATGAAGTTGTAAAAGCGCAGCAAGAAGGTGTCGATATTACATGCGAAACATGTACACACTATCTATATTTCTATAAAGAAGAATTAGATAATATCGGTCCGGTTGTAAAATGTTCTCCGCCAATCCGTGAACAATCGCGTTTGGAAGGTATGTGGAATCGTGTACTCAATGGGGATATTTCATTCATCACATCAGACCATTCACCATGTACACCAGACTTAAAAGACAAGGATAATGCATTTGAAGCTTGGGGAGGAATTGCAGGTGTACAAAATAACATAGACGTATTATTCGATGAAGGTGTACAAAAACGTAACATGTCATTAGCACAATTTGCAGCGATTATTGCCACAAACCCTGCGCGACGTTTTAATCTAGCATCAAAAGGTAGCATCACAGTAGGGAAAGATGCAGACTTCGTATTTATTAAGAAAGATGCACCTTATGAATTAAAAGCCGAGGACTTAGCATACCGACACAAAATCAGTCCATATGTTGGTCGCAAAATCGGTGCACAGGTAGTGAAAACAATCCTTCGCGGTGTTGAAATCTATGACAAAGAAAAAGGGCATGTATACGAAAAAGTAGGGCGATTTATCTCTTAAGAAATGGACAGTAGTACCCCATTTCCGGATTTAAGGCACACGAAAAGGTTAAGTGGGAGCGGGCTGTGCATCTAAATGTCCGATCTGAGATGAAAACAAACCAACAAAAATAAATCGAGTTGTTTTAATAGATGACGGATCTGCCGGTATTAGCTATGCATTTCACTAACGAGCCAAGGTATTACATAAGAGTTAGCAATTATTGATTTATACGCTGATGATGTAATGGATTTAAATCATGGTAAAGTTTTGCACCAGCATTTACAAATGTTTAGTAAGGTGATTATGAAGATTGCAAGGAAGTAAACCTTGTATGTATCTGTGCAGGGGCGAACTAAAAAGACCAGAAGAAACTTATTTAGATCTAGCAGAAAAAATATGAAAATCTTCAAAGGGCATTGTCCATGAAGTCATAGAGAACGGTTTTAATGAATTATTCCTTATTGCTACAAAACCAGTCGATATATTTATACAAGCTGTTAATGAATAAAGTAGACTTCCTGCACACCGTGTCATTAGAAGTGGAACAACGTTTAGCTCAATTAAAATATTATAGAAATAAACTACTTAGAAAGAAGTGACAACGATGTGGTATCAACAATACAATCCTCTTGGAAACGAAATAGTGAGTGGAATCATAGCCTTCCTTCCCATCCTCCTATTTCTACTAAGTTTAACAATCTTTAAATTAAAAGGGATTTATGCAGCAGCATTAACATTAGGAGTTACTCTTGTCATTTCTGTAGGAATCTTTGGCATGCCGATTACTAAAGCTTTTGCGGCAATTCTTTTCGGTACAGGCAAAGCACTATGGCCAATCGGTTATATCGTTATTATGGCTGTTTGGTTGTACAAGATTTCTGTTAAAGCCGGAAAATTTGAAATAGTACGTGGTAGTATCGCTAGTATTACCGAGGATCAACGTCTTCAATTACTGCTAATTGGCTTTTGCTTCAATGCCTTCTTGGAAGGAGCAGCAGGATTAGGTGTTCCAATCGCTATTTGTGCAGCGTTACTTGTGACCCTTGGCTTTAAACCAATTAAAGCTGCTGGGCTTTGCCTAATCGCCAATGCCTCTACAGGCGCATTCGGTACAGTTGGAATTCCAGTTATTACAGGTGCTCAAGTAGGTGGTATGGAAATTTTAGAACTTTCTAAAATGACGGCATTTATGTTACCTATGATTTCATTTCTCGTTCCGTTTATCCTTATCTTTATTCTAGATGGGTTTAAAGGAATAAAAGAAATATTCCCAGCAATTTTTATCGTCAGCGGAGTATTTTCGGGGCTTCAATTACTAACGATTACTGTTATCGGGCCGGAGCTTGCGAATATTATCCCTTCTTTAACTACTATGGTAATTTTAGCAGTATTCTTAAGAAAATGGCAGCCTAAAACGATTTACCATGAACCTGGTGTAGAAGAAACAGGGAATTTAACTAACCACTCTATAAAAGAAATCATGGTAGCATGGTCACCATTTTATTTGCTCACGGGTGTAATAGCCATTTGGAGCCTCCCTGCATTTAAAAATTTATTTGCAGCTGGTGGTGCACTTGATTTTACAAACGTGGCCATGAAAATCCCAGGATTACATGATCAAATCATTCGTACACCACCGATAGTAACAGAAGAAATACCTATGACAGCTATCTTAAATCTTAACTTTGTTTCAGCAACAGGAACAGCGATTCTAGTGACTATTATTTTAACAAGTATTCTATTTCCTGCGTTAAACATAAAGCAAACCGTTAATTTGCTAGGTGACACAACTAAAGAACTGTGGTTACCAATTTTTACTATCGTTCTTGTAATGGCTTTTGCAAATCTCTCTGACTTCTCGGGACTAAGTACTTCTCTGGGACTTGCACTTGCAAATACGGGTGACTTCTTTCCATTTGTTAGTCCAGTCTTAGGATGGATTGGTGTCTTTCTCACTGGATCTGTTGTTAATAATAACGCGCTATTTGGTAGCTTACAGGTCGTTACTGGGACGCAAGTCGGTGTATCACCAGCTTTGTTAATGGCAGCCAATACAGCTGGAGGAAGCGTGGCGAAATTGATTTCACCACAATCTATCGCTATTGCAGCAGCAGCTGTTAATGAGACTGGGAACGAGTCAAAAATCTTTCAATATACATTACGATATAGCTTAGGATTGCTCCTTCTCATATGTATCATGACATTTGGCTTATCGTTTATCCTATGATGATTTTAAAATGAATAAACTGCATGGTAAATCAGAGTTTTCACATTGATTTACCATGTAGTTTTTTGTTTTTTTGTAAAGATAAATTCAATTTCCTCAGCTATTTTAATACTGATTGGAGTCGTCTGAAAAAGCTGGAACTTGCTCCGTACGTATGACTTCTTAGTAGCCTATACGTAATAGACAGCTGACTGCTTTCTTGGACTTGCCTCTTATTTAACTACCGCATCCTAAACAAAAAACATATTTGTTGATAGTGCATAAAAAGACCTTCCATAATTGTTCATTATGTTAATGAATGGTTGTGTTTAAGGACCTATAATAAAAGTGAGTTAGAGGAAGGAGTGAAACAGTAATGGGTATTCAATCAACTTTTGAAGCATTAGATAAGAAATTCACTAGTTTTGGTGGTTTAGAACAAGGTGGAATTACACGTCTGTTATATTCACAAGAATGGAATGATGCAGTTCGTGAGCTGGAAAAAACATTCAAAGAAAACGGCTTAGAAGCAAGTTTTGACGACATCGGTAACTTATCAGGGCGTCTTGTTGGAAGTAAATATCCAAAAGAAACAATTTTGACGGGATCACATATCGACACAGTTGTTGAAGGTGGTCATCTAGATGGGCAATTCGGTATCTTATCTGCACTTGTGGCTGTGAAATATTTAAAAGAAAAATATGGTCAACCACTACGATCATTAGAAGTATTATCACTTGCAGAAGAAGAAGGTAGTCGATTCCCTTACGCATTTTGGGGTAGTAAAAACTTCTTTAACTTAGCTAAAAAATCAGATGTCGACACAATTGAAGATGCTGAGGGTATCAAATTCGAAGATGCAATGCGCCAATCAGGCTTTGATTACCGGAAAACAGAGGTCGTTCGTGATGATATTAAAGCATTTGTTGAAGTGCATATTGAACAAGGTAAAGTGTTAGAGTCAGAAAACAAAACGATCGGTGTTGTCAATGGGATCGTCGGTCAGAAACGCTATACTATCAACTTAAAAGGCGAAGCAAACCATGCTGGTACTACGCCAATGTCATTACGTCGGGATACAGTTGTTGCCTATAGTGAAATTGTCACAGATTTAACTAAACGTGCTAGAGAAATTGGAGAACCACTTGTGTTAACGTTCGGTCAAGTCGTACCTGTACCAAACACAGTAAATGTAGTTCCCGGAGAAATTACTTTTTCAATAGACTGTCGTCATATTGATCAACAACTATTAAATGATTTTGCGACAGAAATAGAAGACAAAATTAAATTAGTCGCTGAAGCAAATGACATGACTTATGATATTCATTTATGGATGGATGAGGCACCAACATTGATGGATAAAGATATTGTTCAAACAATTGAACAAGCAGCAAAGAATAATGTTGGTGATCGTTATAAAGTGATGCCATCTGGTGCTGGTCATGACTCACAAATCTTTGCGAAATATGTTCCAACAGCAATGGTATTTGTACCATCAATTGGCGGAATTAGCCACAATATTAATGAAGAGACGAAGCTAGCGGATCTTGTTAAGGGTATTGAAGTATTAAGCGATGTACTTTATGAACTAGCATATAAAGAATAAAAATAATATAAAAGGAGCCAGATACTCATGGGTTACTTAAATCAAGTTCAAGGATATAGAGAAGGTTTATTAGAAACACGTTCTGTGATTAAAAAAGACAATTACGCGTTAATCACACCAGACGGCCTAGTTAATAATGTTGTACCTGGCTTCAAAGATTGTGACATAACAATCTTAGGGTCGCCACGTTTAGGTGCAAGATTCGTAGATTACTTAGTAACAGTTAAAAACCAAGGCGGAAACAAAACTGGTTTCGCTGGTGATGGTATTCAATCATTTGTATACGTTGTGTATGGCAAAATCAATGCTTATGCGGATGGTGAAAAATACGAATTAACGGAAGGTGGGTACTTATATGTACCTTCACACTTACAGTTGACTTTTGAAAATAATAATAACGGTGAAGATAGCCGCTTATTCTTATATAAAAAACGTTATCAACCGCTTAAAGGACACCCCCTTAAAGGGCATACACCAGAAGTCGTTACAGGTAATGTGAACAACATCGTACAAGAGCCATATGAAGGTATGAAAGAAGTATTAATTCAAGACTTATTACCAAAAGAAATCGGATATGACATGAACATTCATATTCTTTCATTCAAACCTGGTGCTTCACATGGTTACATTGAAACACACGTTCAAGAACACGGCGCTTACGTTTTAAGTGGGCGAGGTATGTACAACCTAGACAACGAATGGATACCAGTTGATAAAGGTGACTATATCTTTATGGGCGCTTATGTGCCACAGGCAACCTATGCAATTGGTTTAGATGAACCATTCTCATACATTTATTCTAAAGATGCAAACAGAGATATTGATTTATAAAAAGTGAGCATATTTATCTCCGACAGTTATTGAAAGATAAATTAGTGAAAGCGGATTTACCTGAACAACAAGCGGAGAAATGAACTGACTGACTCATCTATGCGAATGAACGTAGTGTTCATTCACATAGTGCAGTCAGCATGCAGTATATGATGGTTGATATTTTAACTTGTTATTAAACCTAAAATACTTTGGTGGCAAGGAGCAACCCCTAGATAAAATGTCTCAAAACAAAGTGTGAAATTCAACAAGATGTAATGAGAAAAAAGGCATCTCAGCTGCAAAAGAAATTCTAGATTATCTAGAATCTGATAAAAAATATTATTCATGTAAGGGGTTAACAAGATGCGTGTATCTAAAGAAGAACTATTTAATTTAATGAAACAAAAGTTTATAAAAGCTGGATTAAACGAAGGAGCGGCACATGATGTTTCAGATGTATTAACATACGCCGATCATAGAGGCATTCACTCCCATGGTGCCGTACGTGTTGAATACTATTCTGAACGAATCGCAAAAGGCGGTATTACAGCAAATCCAAACTATACATTTGAACAAACAGGACCATGCTCTGCTGTCTTTGGTGGGGATAATGGTCCAGGTCACCAAATAGCAAAACAAGGGATGGAAAAAGCCATTGAAATGGCAAAAAAATCAGGTGTTGCCGTTGTTGGTATGAAGAACATCTCGCATAGTGGTGCATTAGGTTACTTTGTTGAAATGGCAGCAGAACAAGATATGGTTGCTTTAAGTATGTGTCAATCAGATCCTATGGCCGTGCCATTTGGAGGAACTGAACCTTATTTTGGTACAAACCCAATTGCATTTAGTGCACCATCTGCTGATGAGCGTATCATCACATTTGATATGGCGACAACTGTCCAAGCTTGGGGCAAAATCTTAGACGCAAGAAGTAAAAACGCATCTATTCCAGATACATGGGCGGTAGATGCAACCGGTGCACCAACTACGAATGCAAGAGATGTTCATGCACTCCTGCCAATTGCAGGTCCAAAAGGGTATGGATTGATGATGCTGGTGGATATTTTATCAGGTAGCCTTCTTGGAGTCCCTCATGGTATACATGTGTCTTCCATGTATCAAGACTTAACAAAAGGGCGCGATTTAGGTCAACTTCATATCGTAATTAACCCTGCATATTTCACAGATTTAGAAGCTTTCAAACTGCAAATTTCAACAATGCTCAATGAATTAAAAGCACAGCCAGCGGCAGAGGGCTATGGAGAAATTTATTATCCGGGTGAACGCGGTACATTAAGAAGTGAGGAATATGATAAGGAAGGTATAGAAATCGTAGACGACATTTACAACTACCTTGTGTCAGACGATGTTCATTACGATCGTTATCACAGCAAAAATAGATTTGCAGAATAATAAAATGGAGGAACATTATGTTATACACAATTCTAAAAGAAAACACTTATAAGGACTCTATCGTGTTAATGCTTTTATCAAATAAGTTATCTGCAATTGATGGCGTGAATAAAGTATCAATCATGATGGGAACTCCGGCTAACAAAGACATTTTCAAATCTTCTGGCTTAGGCACGGATGAATTAGAAAAAGCAAAACCAAATGATATCGTTATCGTTGTGGATACAGATCAGGAAGAAAAAGTAGACGAAGTGAAAGAAGAAGTAGAGGTAGCATTAAAAGGTGAATCAGAGTCACAAAACACGTCTAAAGGTCAAGAAGCACACAACTGGAAACGTGCGATGGAGCTTGCTAACAATCCGAACCTAGCGTTAATTTCAATTCCTGGTCAATATGCAGCAATGGAAGCGGAAAACGCATTGAACGAGGGCTTACATGTATTCATGTTCAGTGACAATGTTTCTAAAGAAGAAGAAGCGAAATTGAAACAAAAAGCGCATGAAAAAGGATTATTAGTGATGGGTCCAGACTGTGGTACCGCACTTATTCATGGCGTACCTCTTGCCTTTACAAATAACGTAAACGAAGGCGATATTGGTATTGTTGGTGCATCAGGTACAGGTATCCAAGAAGTGACAACAATCATTGACCGTTATGGTAAAGGTGTAACTAACGCTCTTGGTACAGGTGGGCGTGATTTATCGACGGAAGTTGGTGCAATCACAATGTTAGATAGCATCAAAGCGTTAAACCAAGATCCGAAAGTTAAAGTCATTACAGTAATATCCAAACCACCTGCAGAGGAAGTACAGCGTAAAGTATTAAATGTATTAAGAAATATTGAAAAACCAGTTGTTACTTTATTTTTAGGTGACAAACCCTCCTATCAAGAAGAGAATATCTATCATGCTTATACACTTGAAGAAGCAGCGGTTGTATCTGTCCAATTATCAAATGGTGACAAACCAAATTTTGAACCGACAACAGCTGAAAATGTAAACGTGTTATTAAAAGATTCACAAGTTGGTATTAAAGGTTATTACTCAGGCGGTACATTAGCAACTGAAGCAGCTATGTTAGTGAAAGATGCATTCAAAGATGAAATATCTGAAGAAAAGAAAGATGGCTATATTTTAAAAACAAAAAATCATGAAATTATTGACTTAGGTGATGATGTTTATACACAAGGTAAACCACACCCAATGATTGATCCTGTAAACCGTATCGAAATGATTGAAAAATCTGTGAAAGACCCTAAAACAGCGGTCATCATGATTGATAACGTCATCGGTAACGGTGGTCATGATGATATGGCCAGTGCACTAGCACCAACAATCAAACGTATTTTAGACAGTGCACGTCAAGAGGGTCGTGAACTTGTAGTGCTTGCAACTGTTGTAGGTACAGTTCAAGACTTCCAAGGTTACGAAAAACAAATTGACATCTTAAAAGAAAGCGGTGCAATGATTTGTAAGACAAACGATCAAATGGTTCGCACAGCTATCCAACTTGTAGGCGGTAAAGTGGAACAACCAATCCAAGCTGTACAAAAATTTGAATATACACAAGAAAACTTAGCAGTAGACGAAAAAATTATATCCTTAATCAATATGAAACCAAGCGTTATCAATATTGGGCTAAAGAGTTTTACTGAAGCTGTTCAAAACAGTGGCTCAGAGTGTGTTCAATTTAACTGGCGTCCAATTGCTGGTGGGGATGAGAACTTAATGAAAGTACTTCAATTCTTAAACTATTATGAAGGAGGTACAATCTAATGGGTTATAAAACAATAAATGAAGCAAACGAAGCGGTTATCCAGAAGATCATAGCAGCAGCACCATTCTTAACGGATGTTATATCTGCTAAATCTGTGATTCCTGAATTAGAAGATTACGTGTTATTACATGCTGGACCTCCAATTAAATATGAAAACATGACAGATCCTATGCAAGGTTCCTGTGTTGGAGCAATCCTTTTTGAAGGATGGGCAGAAGACGAAAAGAGTGCACGTGAATTACTTGAAAACGATAAAATCAAATTTATTCCATGTCACCATGTGAATGCAGTTGGACCAATGGGTGGCATAACATCACCTAACATGCCAGTCCTTGTCGTTATTAACAAAGAGAGTGGTAACGAAGCGTACTGTCAAATGAACGAAGGGATTGGTGCAGTATTACGCTTCGGCGCTTATAATGAGCAAGTCATCAATCGTTTACACTGGATGAAAGATGTATTAGGTCCAGTATTAAGTAAAGCATTAAAAACATTTGATGGAGGCTTGAACGTCAACGTATTGATTGCTAAAGCTATCGCAATGGGTGATGAATTCCACCAGCGTAATATTGCAGCATCACTTGCATTTTTAAAAGAAGTATCTCCAGTAATTGCATCATTAGAAGACGTTGAAAAAGAACAACGTACAGAAGTAATCCAATTCTTAGCTGACACAGACCAATTTTTCTTAAATATTGCAATGGCGACTGGCAAAGCGATGATGGATGCGGCACGTACAATCGAACATGGTACAGTTGTTACCGCAATGTGCCGAAACGGTGAAAACTTTGGTATCCGTATTGCGGGTATGGGAGATGAATGGTTTACTGCTCCTGTTAATACTCCACAAGGATTATATTTCACTGGTTACTCAGCAGAAGATGCAAACACAGATATCGGTGATTCAGCGATTACAGAAACAATCGGTGTTGGAGGTATGGCGATGATTGCTGCACCTGCAGTAACACGCTTTGTTGGTACAGGTGGTTTTAATGATGCGCTTGAAACAAGTAATCAAATGACTGAAATCTGTATCAGCGAAAACCCTAACTTTGTCATCCCAACTTGGGACTTCAAAGGTGCATGTTTAGGTATCGATGCACGGAAAGTTGTTGAAACAGGTATCACACCAGTAATCAATACGGGTATAGCACATAAAATTGCAGGTTATGGACAAATTGGTGCCGGTACAGTCCATCCGCCAATCGAATGTTTTGAGAAGGCAATCACGGCATATGCTGAAAAGCTAGGTTTTAAAGGATGATTTTACAAGCAAGTGCGATTGGTTCAATCGCACTTCAATTATTGAATGAAGAGAAAACCTTTACCGTGCACAGTATTTTTGAAAAAGGTTTGAATATTGTTGATCGCAATGGTGAATTAATATTTGTTGGTACCAATGAAAATGGGACATTTCCGTTCGGGATCTTGCTTGATCCTCAAACTAAACAAACGGTAATTGCCAATATTAGGGTGGGAGATACATTAACATTTCGCAATAATCGTCTTTCTCATAACCGTTTTGAAATGGTATTTAACGTAAAAATACTACCGTTATATATGGATTTTGAACATGCAAATATAAATAAATTAAAAGAAAATTTTAAATACATTTCATTTACATCATATGAATCAACAGATTTTGAACCCGCACGTGTATTGTCTTTGATAAATAAATTACACGATCCAACCCAAAATCTTGACGAGGCATTTCGTTACTTTATTGGACGTGGACAAGGTTTAACACCAACAGGTGACGATATACTGGTCGGCATATTATACGGGCATTTTCTAAATAATTTTATCGAATATAAACATCTCGAAACACTAAGAGCTCTAATCAAGGAACCTTTAACAACTATCGTTAGTCAGCGCTTTTTAACTTGTGCTATAGACGGTGTATTTAGTTCGAAGATTACAGCATTGCAGCACGATCCATCTCTAGAAAGTATGAAAAGTCTTATAGAAGTAGGCTCTTCATCTGGGATGGATACGCTATATGGCATTTACTTGTCTTTAAATAAGGAGTGAAAGAAATGGGGAAAAGGGTAGTTATTGCATTGGGAGGTAATGCAATTTTACAGCCAAAACAAGAAGCAACATATGATAATCAATTCAATAACGTAATATCTGCAACACGCCATATGGTAGCAATTAAAGAAGTGGGTCATAAAATCGTGATTACACACGGCAATGGTCCGCAAGTGGGGAATATTATTGCTCAAAATGAAGCTGCTAAAAATGTTGTCGAACCACTACCAATCCATGTTTGTAACGCAGAATCACAGGGTTTCATTGGTTATATGATGGAAACAGCTTTAAAAAACCATATTAAAGAACGAGGCATTGTTACAAATGTAGTTACATTGTTAACAATGGTTGAAGTGAACAAGGATGATAAAGCATTTGAAAATCCGACTAAACCAATCGGTGTATTTTTCTCAGAAGAAGAAGCGAAACGTTTAGAAGAACAAGGCTTTATTATGTCAGAAGATGCAGGGCGGGGATACAGACGAGTTGTACCTTCACCAGAACCAAAAGTAATTCATGGTATAGATGAAATTCAACGTTTAATGGATGAAACGATTGTTATTTCATCTGGTGGTGGCGGTATACCTGTATATCGTGAGGACAATGGTCAATTACATGGTATTGAAGCAGTTATTGACAAAGACCGTTCAGGATTAAAGCTTGCACAACAAGTGAATGCAGAAGTCTTCATGATGTTAACAGATGTACCAAATGTATATATCAATTTTGGTAAAGAAAATGAGCAAAAGCTAAGCCATATTACAATAGAAGAAGCTGAACGATATGTTGCAGAAGGACAATTTCCTCCAGGTAGTATGTTACCAAAAATGCAAGCAGCTATAGAATTTGCAAAATTAGGTAAAGAGGCAATTATTTGTTCATTGGATCAAGCGGTAGCTGCATTAGATGGAAAAGCAGGTACACGCATAACAAAATAAGAAGTTAAGAAGTTTATAAGCGTGTGTTTAAAATTAGAATAAAAAGAACCGTTATCGGTTAAAGTTGGCAAAGTCGAGGGACCGTGGAAACTCGACGTTGCCAACTTTATGTCTTTTTTGGCTCAATTGTTTTTTAGAATTTTGGTATACAAAACTTCTTTTGTCCCTTTACATCCATTCCGTCTCAATATTATGAGTATACTTTTCAATGAAATATAACTTCCTATAATTTATATTATGTAAACTAAAATTATTTGGCGTGGAGGAGGGCTTGAATACGTCTACTACCCATAATATCTGTACACTTACGAGAACTTCGGGTCTTTTATTACAAGAACCTCGGGTCACCCCATTTTTGTACTAAACATCTCGAATTCATTACAAGAACTTCAGGTCTTTAAATTGGTACATCATATGATAAACAGCAAAATTATTTTCAACTCTTGCTGCTTATCTTATACAGGATGTTTTTATTAGCGAACTTTATGTTGTAGAGCAATAGTAACGAAATTAATTGGTAGATGTTCCGAAAGTTGAAGTATAACCTTCCTAAAGCGTCCTTTGGTAACCTTTCATTGAGATTCTATTTATACGTTACCAATACTCAGAACAAGTGGATCGAACAATCTTCTTTATAATGTAAGCCCGTAATCAAATAACGCATATAATCATTCAAGCACCTCCGGTATGATAGACGTATCAAATGAAGGAGATGCTTTCTTATGCCGATTACC
>NZ_JBNNLZ010000040.1:0-24869 GCF_050272295.1 Lysinibacillus sp. NPDC048646 | reverse complement strand
GTTCGTTAGCATAAGGAAGCACCTCCTTCAATTGATACGTCTATCGTACCGGAGGTGCCTGGTTATTTATATGCGTTATTTGAATACGGGCTTACGAAAAACCCACTCATTTTTATCAAAATGAGTGGGTTGAATTTGAAATGTTATTTTAAATAAGATTGATAAAAACATCTATTTTATTATATGGTTTTACCGATTAAATTTTCTCTTAAGACATTAAGGTGTCAAGGCTTTAACATATTTTTTTACTTTAATGAAAGATCTAGAACAAGAGCTTTAACGTCAACATTATATTTTCTTGATAAGGATTCCGCTTGTTCACTAAATTTTTCTTTCGCTTCTTCTAAAGAGTAATTTGGTGGCTTCCTACTATCCTCAGGTAAAGTCCATTGAGGGCAATTAAACCACCCTATAACATATAAACCATTTGTACATTGTCGATTAAGCATATATCGTTTTATTAATTGGCCCTCCATATCAGTTTTTAAGCCTTGGTTCCAACAACCTTTAACTTCAATGTATGCTTTTAATGTTTCTCTTCTATTGCTATCTATAGGAACATCTACTTTTATGTCTATTCTCTCTCCTGGAATACCACCTTGTTTATGAAAAACTTCAACCTCACGATTAAATACTATACCTTTTTTCTCCAAATCATAACTTAAGTGCGTCTTCAAGATATTGCTCAACATTGTTTCATTTTTAGGTAGATAAATTTCATTAATTACATTCCAGAATTGCTCAACCAACGGATTTTCCGATGCGTTTATTTCTTTTTCAAAATGGCTTAATGATTTATAAATTGTTGAAACTAACTGTTTTCCATTAGAGATAGGTTCTATATTAGTATTTTCAATCATTTTAAATAGAACACCCATAGTTGGTGGTACCCATACATCTCTAAAATAAGTTGTACGGACCCGTTCCCAATATAACTGGACATATTTACAATCTGGTAATGCTTTGTTTAATTCAAATAAATAGGTTAAACCAAGACTATTTTCTTTTCCTTTAAATTTCTCTAAAATTTCATTCTTCCAATCCTCAATTTTAAATAAATAGTTATTTTTTATTCTTTTTTTGTTTTCGTGTAAAAATATATAAAGGTTCTTTAATTCTTCATACTTCCAAGTATTTAAGAAGGAGTAGCTTCTTCGATCTTTTACATAATGTTTTATTGTTAAAATAAAAAAGCGTTTTTCTTGATCATTACTAGAAGTTAATAATGGTGAAATTAATGAGGTCCCACCATTTATATCTTTCTCCATCAATGAGCAAGCAGCTTCAATTCCTCTCTTATAATTGGTTAGACTAGCATGTCGCGATTTTACTAAATTTTCAACATATTCTAAAGCTCGTTTACCCCCTATAATGATCAACAATTTATATAAATCACCTCTAGATGTTAATCGTATATTTGGCTTCTTTAATGTCTCAATAATTTCATTCACTAAAAAATCATCTGCACAAAAAAGGATTCTTCTTTCAGCTATATCTCTACCTCCATGCCATGAACCAGGTGACCTCGGTTCTGAAAGTACTTTTAATAGAAGATTAGAAGTCTTTTTTGGTGCATGTATATAAGCTATTTTAAAAAAATCCTTTCCATTTATATAGCTATCTGTTCCTGGGTCTGTAATATATTCATACATTTCCAAGCTCCAAGATTTTATAAATTCTTGTTCGTATTCCCAGATCAGCTGAATCGCCTCTAATACCGGATAAACATTAATTTCAATATTGTCTTTAGCCAGCTCTTTCTTTTTTATTTGAAACATTAAGAGAAAATTCTTTGCAGCTTCAACAATTATTTGATGTTCCTCTTCATTTAATAATTCCCATCCATAACTATTAGATAAACTACGCTCATCTAATGAAAATGACTGGAACCTTGAGTACATTGGTTTTACAAAATTCACCCAATTTCCAATTGGATTTTCATCGAATTTTGAAAGGTTTTTTATAAGTTGATTTCTAGAAGGTCTTCTGAAATTAACTTTTTTAGTTTCTTGAATTGATTCCTTATAGATTTTTTTCAAAGTATTTGCTTCTAAACTGGAAAGGGGCACAACATACAAGAGTTTTTTTAAGCATTGAAACTTATACAATGGTTCGCATACCTTAATACTTTTAGGATTATTTGGATCAAAAAAATGAGTGACTAAATTTACAAGTAGTTTTTGAAACGATTCCTCTTGCTCTTCAACTACCGCTGAAACTAAGTATTCTAGATCGCCCTCATTTACGAGTTCTAATTTTGAACGTATTAATTCGACTATACCTATGCTTGTTTTATTTCTCCAAATATATTTTATTAATAATAGTCTTTTATTAAAGTCAGAACGGAACCTCTCATGAAATCCTCCTTGAAAATCATTGATATATGATGTTTTTAAGATTGGAGTACCCAGCCGATTAAAACGTTCATTAGCAATGCTTATCCATGACTCTTGTAACTTCTTATAATCCCAATAATCATAGCTGTATATCAAAACTATATCTAAAATTTCATCCATCGTCTTCAATTCATTATTCATAGTAATTTCATGCAACTTAAGCAAAATTATATTCAAATCTTCTTTAGATAGAGGTTTAATCAAAGAGGTAATTTCTCTCTTAATATCGCTATCTGAAAAAAGCTTTTTCTGTAATAACTCTAAAATTTTTTCTACATCAACATGCTTTGGATACAATTCTTTACAAATAAGAATATCACATTCATTTGAAATTTCCCCTAACATTCTTAGACTAAGTTTTTTCTGCTCTTCGTTTGCAAGACTAAAGAAAACATGTAAAGCCTTATAAGATAGGTAATTATAGCGGTTATACTCGATCAATTTAAGCAAATCCTTTGTAAATTCTTTGAGATTACAAAAATATACAATGTGTAATACTGTTTTTTGTACATGCTCTGTCCGAGATTCATTTTTAAGAAACTTTTGAAGTTGTTTAGCTAAATTAGCATGATTTAAATTTTTATAAAATGAAGCATTTCCATAACGATGATACATATAGTTTTCATCACACTTCTTCAAGAGGTTGTCAACTAACAATTCCTTTTGTTCTCCATTTAACTCTTCCATATCACTCAAACAAAGAACATCAGGATCTTTGTTTGAAACTATCTCAAAAATATCAGACCTATAACTTGCAATCCAGGCGGTCGTTTGATGTAATTGTGGAATAATACGTCTATTATCATCTTCCGATTGTAAAATCAAACTAAGAATTTGCTCGTCAGAAAATTCTTTCTTGTATAAAAAACGTGCCGCCAAATATTCTGCATAAGATAAATGAGCCCATCCATACTCGTTTTGATTTCTTTCTGTAAAAAGAGCTGTCCCTAAAACCTCTTCGACTTCCTGATTTGTATATGCATATTTTTGATAGGCTATAGATACTAGTTCATCGATTAATATTTTTCCGTCTTCAAGTATTCCCTTATTAATAGTACTTTTATTGCAAAAAATCGTTACTGCTGCGAGTAACATAGCTATTTCTAAACGTTTATCCACAGGAACAATCCCACAAGTATTATTATTTATCTTTCTTTTTTCATTCGTCTCACTACAAAGTGTTCTGCATCCTTCTTCATATAATTCAATCTTTGATTTTAATAGCTGTTTGTTTCTCCTATACCTCTTCAAAAGCATTTCTAAAGTGACTGGGTTACTTGAAAAAGCTTGAATTTGTAGGTCAATTACATCCTTCAAAAAATCTTTTCCATTTATACCATAATTATCACAAGCTGTTATTATGTTTGCTGAACTTAAAGGTGCTAGTTGAAATACACCTACATTCTCTCTTCCCCATAATTCACATAAGTCTTGTTCAAAAGTACTTGGAAAGATACCTGTGCGACAGGCGACCCTCAACATTAAACGTGAAATATCATAGTTTTTTAACTTATCAGCAAGTAGATCTGCTAAAACCCCTACTTGAAGCAATCCTTCGTCAAAACTATCAAGAAATATGTATAATTTATGGTTACTAGAAATCCAATCAACAAATATTTTATTTTCAAAAATAGACTTATATAAGCTTTCCGCACTACTTATTAATCGCAAATCACAATATAAAATCTCTTGAATACTCTCTCCTTGTGTTTCTTTAAGCTCTGTCACAGTTTGTTTTATGATTGTAGATTTCCCTAACCCAGCCTCTCCTAATAGTACTAGACAAGGATTACTTAAGATTTCTTGAATTGGTACTATAGAAAATTTCTCTGATAACATACTTATGTTTTCGGGTTCAAAGAAACCATCTTTATATGATAATTCCTGCCCTCTCTTATACCAATACCTCTTCCACTCATGATAATTTTCATTATATGCCATAACGTTTATGCTCACTTTCTTTCACAATATTGTCGATTAGCCTTGGTCATCTATTTTTGTTCGAATATGGTCATCGCCAAAATAATATTTTTCATTTTCCCCTTAAGTTTTATAATCAACATCCTTACTGATTTTGCTTATGCATTATTTAATCGTATAAATTTTCTACTATATTTGCTAAATCTTCTATGCATAGACATCTTGAAATCCTGTCGATACTAGAACCTCCATCTTGTGCTTTTATTGTCTCTGATAATGCGCTCTCTTATCAACAAGGGTCCTCATAAATGTATGACGAAGTTGACTTGAATTTATTCCATACTGTTTTAACATTGATTGAATCGAACGAGCGCTTAAACGCTTGTATAATGATGATAAAAACAATGCTTCGAGATTGTCATTTCTTTGATTTATATAATCTTTGATTGCTTTACAAGTTCCATTGCTAAGTGGAACAATTCGTTCGCCACCATTTTTATATCCCCGCACTTTTATTGTCCCGTTACCTTCATAAAGATACACATCATTACGGTCAAGCGCCTCCACTTCACTTAGACGTAGTCCTGAATATAATAAAAGACTTATAATCGCATGGTCACGCTTATTAGGTTTAAGAGCAGTTAAATGTAATATCTCGTTTACATTTTCAATGGATAACCAAGCCCGTTCTTGTAGCTTAGCTTTAAGTGGTTTTATAATACGAAGACCCTCGCTTACTTCCAACTTTCCTACATAACGGCTATATGCTTTGATTGCTGCTATTTCACGATTAACACCACTAGCTGAACGCTTAACTAACTGCATATTGATATAGTTCTGTACGTTTATACGACCATATCCATTCAAATCTGTACCATTCTCCTCTAAATACTCACCGAACTTTTCCAACGAATATCTGTAAGACTTTACTGTATTATCTGCTTTACCTTCTAGAGCCTCTGTTATAAATCGATCTATACATTCCTTGTTATTCATACACTAAATACCTCCAAATTAATTGTACGCATTTTTTCTATTAGTTTTTCTGTACAAATGTATCCCTCAGAACCTTATACATATATATCCAATTATACGCAACTATTAAAAGTATGTATAGCTCAATATTTAGCGAAAATTCTAGCAAATGATTGAGGTAAAAAAGTGCCTATAATAACAGTGTGGAAGGGTTAGAAGAGTTACAAGCTTAAATTTAGTATTATTTATGTTTTTTAACAGCTAGATCTTCCCACTACTAAAGTCAAAAGTTATCATTCATATTTTGACATTTCTTCGTTATGTATTTACGCTGGATTGGAGGCAAAAAATCGTTTTATTCTTACTTCACCATATTTACAAAATTGAAAGTCATTTCTGTAAAATGATAATACAGTTATTTAATTTTAAAAGCTCAAACAAGCATAACCCCGTTCTAAATTTAGGACGGGGTTAAAAATATAGTTGTTTAATTTTTGATGTAAGATACTTCACTATACTAAAAAATATAACAATAAAATCGTTTGTAAATCTAAATTTTATTCAACAATCGCGCCCGATCGTATTATAAGGTCAGCCAGAAAATATTTCTGGTTGACCATTTTTTATATCGATATATGATAACGGTAGCCGGGGTAGAACGTTCGCGCCCGTGGGGCTAAGACCCCGTCCGCAAAACAGTTCGCCCCCTAAACGCTCATCTACAGTTGTTTTTCTTCCTTTAGTCATAGTTTGGCTCATTCCTTTACCCGAATCGTTTAATTCACTATGACAAGTATAGATATTCAACCACTTTTTGAAAACTGATAAACTACTTATCCCGTATTTGGCGAGGATCTCGAACATGGAGTAGTTCTTTGTTAAATAATCTTCTACAGCACCCCGCTTTAATTCCTCTGAGTACACCTTATTTTTCTTAGGTCGAATTAAGGCTTCTACCCCGCCATATTTATACAGAGCACGCCATACTTGTAGAGTTGTCATGTTTACTGAAAACATTGTGCAGATTTCTTCGAGAGTATGACGGCCTTCCTCTAAATATTGAAGTGCTAAAATTTTTACATCTGGTGAAAATGATTTTTTAGGCATGAAAAAACTCCCCATTTAATAAACAGATTTTATTTTTTAATCTGTCTACCTAATAGGGAGCATATCATATCACAACATTCGTGACCTTTTCGTGTGTTTCCAAACTTTAATTTGGGAACGTTATTTGAATAATGGGTGTATGTTGCACATTGAGTATTGATTAACAAAGTTATACACCAAAGTGAATCATCCATTTATCTCCTTTTATTGCCTCGGTTATTTTTTTCATCAATTCTTCTAGTTCTTCTGATTTGTA
Source organism: Lysinibacillus sp. NPDC048646 (assembly GCF_050272295.1). Lineage (NCBI taxonomy): Bacteria > Bacillati > Bacillota > Bacilli > Caryophanales > Bacillaceae > Lysinibacillus > Lysinibacillus sp. NPDC048646. The sequence goes on along the minus strand of NZ_JBNNLZ010000040.1, from coordinate 18,215 downwards.
TTCGTCGTTTGCTTCACTAACAATATGTAAAAACTGTTTATGAGAACTCGGTGGTATCAATGTTATACCAAAATAGGCAAGGTTTTTATAAGGTCTATTTGTGTTATGTGCGAATGTATCTAACTGATGCATTTTTTCACCAAAATCCTTAGACATTAGTTCATCAAGGAGATCACCATCCACAATTATGCAATCATATTTTTCAGGTTCATAATGAATATATTCTTTATCTTTTTCTATACAAGCAACTATTCCAAACTCGTGAACGTAAGGCATATTACACCTCCCTCGTTTTACCTTAATATATACCTCTACTATCCTATATTCCAATGAATATTTATATAAAATATCCAAAGAGGTTCCCAAAGCATCGTTTGGGGGCTTTTCTTTGCTTACCGTTGTAAATCTGACTAGACCCCTTATTCCACAATCTGGCCCTTTAATGGAGGTAGGAGCATTCATTATTAAAGAAATGCGCCCGATTGTTGAAGAACGTTATTTGACTAAAGTCTTCGTTAATTCAAGAAGAAAGCAACCTATATTCATTCAAAGTGAAACATATTTTCTATTTCTTCGCTTGCTTGAGGCAAGTCCATACCTTCTTTCCAAACTAAAATATTATCCTCTGGAGTTCCGTAATATAACACTTTTATCGTTGTACCGTTAGGATTCAAGTCCGTATTTTTAATATCAAAAAAATCATAACCATTCGCCAATCCATATAGAGATTGTGCTTTTTTCTTTATTATTGGTCTTACAGGGGTCATATAAAAGTTCCCGTTATCTTCCATCTCATAAACGATTTCATTTAAAGCATAACCATCTGTTATTTCCACATGATAAACAATTTTGCCATCCGACAATTGACTTACTTGCGATATTTCTACGACGTTTGTTGGAACGTTGACTGTATTCAAATGAAATAAATAATTATAGCCGAAAAAGATAAGTGAAACTAATACTATAGAAATGATCACGCCTATAGCAAAGGATTTTACTTTTGAACGATTCCAGAAAGAAGAAATATTCTTTATAACATTACTATCTTTTCTAATTATCTCGATTTCCTCTTCCGGTAATTTAAAATCAACTTTTAATCTATCTAATTCTATTTTACAACTTTGACAGTCAACAAGGTGTTCTTCTACCATTCTTTTACTATCACCACTGCATACGTTGTCATAATACAACGGAAGTAAATCTTTCACGATATCACAGGATGCCTTACTCATTTCAATTCCTCCTTTAGTACATCTTGAATTTTACCTTTAGCTCGATGAAATATGACTCTCGCCCAACTTTCTGTTCTCTCAAAAAGTTCGCTTATTTGTTTAAAGGAAAGTTCACCAAATACTCTTAGCGTAAAAACTTCTTTATAAGGCTCTTCTAAGCGATGCACTACCTTATGTAAACGGAAACTCTCTTCTTTTTTCAGCAACATTGCTTCAACACTATTCTCAGTTATTTGTTCAGGTTCATCATCTGTATCAAAACGCTTTTGTTTGTTGAGATAGGTAAAGTATGTATTTTTTGCTATTTGACAAAGCCAAACATTGAGTTTGCAATTGCCCTTGAATTTATCAATATTTTTTAAAGCCTTGAAAAATGTTTCTTGTGTTATTTCTTCTGCAATTTTTTCATTTCGGCTTAGCATTAATACAAACGAGTAAACATCTCGAAAGTATTGATTATAAATATCTTCAAACTCCGTCACATTTCTACCTCCCTTCATAGTTAAGACTAAGTAATGTAAGTTTCGTTACAAAAAAATAAAAAAAAATTGGCAGACAAATAGGTCTGCCTTTAGGTTATATCATCTATTGGTGAGATAAAATACTTTCGATCTTTTTGATTTACATCTATAACAAATGTATTTATCAAAGCAAACTGTCCACGGTTTGAATACATAACTTTAGAATCCAACTTATATTTCAACATAACTACATAAAATTCCTTAAGGAAGTTATTCAATTAAATGGCCCTTTAATGTAAAAGGCACTTTCCTTATTCCAGGAAAGCGCCCGATTATGGAATACTATCTAGCCAAAAACAAAAGAACATAACGAACTGCACATGAAAGACTTTAGGAGGGAAACGGTTCCATTTCTTTTCCCTATATGTATAACCTGCTCTTTTCCATGCCTATTGTAGATTTGAAGTCACTATCCATGTAAAGCACTTCCTTTCTGTTTTACCTTATTCAGTCCGTTCCAAGACCAATTTGTCCAAATTCGAAGTATCGTTTCAAATGGTCCTCGTTTAAATTTCTTTAAATAAGCAAGGCTGAAAATACATTGCAAACTGTAAAGAACTATGCCAAATAAAATTCCGCCTAAAACGCCTAATTTTCCAGATAATCCTAAACCATATTCATAAAATACAGTTGTACAAATAATGGTTTGCATTAGATAATTGGTTAATGAAAGTTTACCGACACTCTCAAACGCAGGTGATAGCAATTGTACTGGGCGAGTTTTATATAACAAAGCTGCCAGGCAAACATAGCCTACTGAAAGTAGCTGTGACCCCAACATGCCAGAAAAATAACTATCTATATAACTATAACTTTTACAAGCTAGACCCAGAGGAACCAGTAACAAGCCAATCAAATACCATTTCTTTTCGTTCTCCATATTTACAAAAGCTTGCGTTTTCCCGAGACCCATTCCAAAAAGTATTAATGGATAAATTGATCCTAGAACTTGTGAAAGTAAAAGTAAGATACCGGCCCAAATAAATAACGTTTTTGGTTTGCGATTAATAAATGGAATGAAAATTAAAATCATGCATCCATAGGTAGCTAAAATATCGCCCTCCCATAAACATGAATGGAGCAAACCTAAAGCAATTAGCCCCGTTGCCCTTCGTAAGATGGACCATCGACTCTTATCCTTTTTCTTACGTATAGATTCGATAAGTTTAATAAGAGAGTAGCCTAATAACATAGTGAAGATTGGCATAAATGATTCCTCTATAAAGATTTTCACAAAATACAAAGCCCCATTATCAAGGGCAGATAGATCTTTTAATTCGTCTTTGCCAGACATGCCAAACTGGAAAATCAGTAAATTCGCCATTAAGATGCCAAATAAACTGAACCCACGCATTGTATCGATGAAGTTAACACGGTTTGTTGTCATTGCGTTTCATCTCCTCATCTCCCTATATTTGGTAAATATTATAAGATAAAGCTAAAAGGTTTTACAATACACCCATTTACAAATATAAGGAAAATTTAACATTATTTTATTATCATTTCTATACACCCAGAGTCTAATTTAATATCCGTCCTAAGCCTTAGATGATACACACAACGAGGCCAACCTGTACATTACTTTTCTTCAACTAACTGGCCCTATTGTTGAATTGAGTGACTCGCATTTTTAAAACAACTTTATTATTATTCAAACGATTTTATTGTAAATTAAACAACTTTATCAACCCTGTACAATTATGGGCTTACTGATTACATACCTTATTCGGAAACTTTTCAAGTCATATGTGCAAAATAGCCGCTCATCTGAAATTTTTCAGATTAACGACTATTCCTTGGGCGTAAAACGCCCACCGTTCAAGACAATAGCACTCCACCATAAAAAAGGCCACCCCAAAATAATTTGAGATGACTTTTACATTTATTTATTAAAATAGCCCTAATGCAGCCCGTCGTGTTATCAACATCCATACGTAGTGCTGCTGGAACTTTTGGTAAGTCTGCATGACTCTCAGCTAGATTTCGGCATATACTTTACACAGCATGAAATCACTTCAATAATAATCGTGACGAAGTTTTATTTAATTTGTTTACACAGGTGACAATGAGCCTGGTTGAGCAATTGCTCCACTTCAGTTTTAAGTGCTTGATTCGCATAACGAAGTATTTCATCTTCACCTTCTGTAGCTATACGTACATCGCTAAAATATGCATCGATGCGGTGCCATCCGACAACACGAATTTTTTGTTTAGCTAGTATTCGCTTCAAATTGAAATAATCCTGTCGTACACTTTTCATTAAATTTTCCACGAAAGGTAAGTAGATTGCTTTCATCTTCAACTGCTCCAATGTTTTATAATCACATTGTAAAGACTGAATCGCTAAATCTAAAATAAGATACTGGTGTAAGAGCTGTCTTTGTTCCGCGTTAATCATAACTCTCATCCTCTAATCTCGCTGCATATATTGAGTGAAATGGAATGCGTTTTACAGCGGTTAGCGTCTCGAGTACGAGTTGTTGTAATTCAATATCTAATGCAGTAATTGCACCAGTCCATTGTACGTACTTAGCCTCTTGCCACGTAGTAATCGTTACTATTTTATGCTGTTTAAAGGCTTGATTAATTGTTTGTTGCAAGTCCTCTAGCTCCCATTCAGATAAAGTTCGTGGGGCTTCAGCATACTCTTCCCTTTTCCACTGTTTTATTTTTTGGATATGTTCAGGAAGCATCATTGCCGTCCATTTGATTGTCCCTCTTTCTTTTATCATAAAACCACCCCCTCTTATGCTAAATGACCGCCAACTAATTTATTACGCTTTAAGGCTGTGCCAGCATCAGTAAAAGAAACGGCTCGTAGCAATGCCGTAGCACCGAACTTTCGCCTAATTGAATCCATTGTGTGTCCTAAGATTTGGCGTTGTTCTTTTTTGACATCAAACAGATCGAGTTGAATGCTGTGTTCCGGCTCAAGATTAGATATACGTACTGAGAGCTGCCTTGCTGGCTCACCAGCAAAATACTCATCGAGTAATTCAAGACAAACATTATACATAACAAGGGTTTCACTAGTTGGTACTTTTATCGTTTTTGATCGTTGGAAACCTTTTGTCATAGCACTACGGCTATAAGACAAACCTAGTGTAATTGTCCGACCAACATAGCCTGCTTCGCGCGTTCGTCGCATAACGTCCTCACACATTTCTAGTAACGCCACGGATATTTCTTTTCTTGTATGGTAGTCGCGCATTAACATCTGGCCTTTCCCAAAACTTAGAGCCGAGTTTTTAACTAAAGGCTCTCCCAGTGTGGAAAGATCAATCCCATGCGCATGGTGGTATAGTTGATTGCCCATGATGCCAAATTTTTTCTCCAATTCATTTAAATCAGCATTTGCTAATCCACCGACTGTTAATATCCCCATTGCATTTAACTTGGCTTCCATCTGTTTTCCGATCCCCCACATCTCAGACAAAGGGCGCACAGGCCAAAGTTTCTTCGGTACATCTTCATAGGTCCACTTTGCAAAACCTGTCTTTTTAGCTTCAAGGTCTAAAGCAAGTTTTGCCATCAACATGTTAGGACCCATCCCAATAGCACTCGGGATACGAAACTGATCATATATTGCTTTTTGAATTTCCTTTGCTGTATCTTCAGGAGGTCCCCAAAGCTTTGCTGTTTCAGTTAAGTCCACCCAATTTTCATCGACACTATAAATATGTATGCACTCTGGCGGCACATACTTTGAAATAAGACGAATAATAGCCATAGACATATCGATAAAGAAACTCATCTTCGGTTCAAATAGTTTTATGTCTGGATGCTTTGGTATTTCAAAACGACGATTTCCCGTTTTTATCTTGAATCGCTCCTTCATAGGTGGCGATGCAGCTAAGACAACGCTTCCAGGTTGAGTGAAATTAGCTACAATTGCAATTGGAGTTGTCATGACGTCTAGACCTTCAAGCATTGCCATACAACTAGCGTAAAAGCTTTTCATATCTATACATATAATGGAACGTTCAGGCAGATTTTCATACATTAAACGATCCCTCTCTTTTTATAGACAACTGGAACAATAGCAAAAACATTATCGATAATAAAAGTACGCTTTGCCTGATTCAGGATACACTTTTTCGTGATGAATCCAGACTTTGAAATGCACATCATGTATACTAGCTGATTGCGTTGCATCGCTTTTATTAACTGATATTTCATTGTTTTTTCTCCCCCCACAACAAAACAGAACACTTGTTTGTATATATTATACGCACAAACGTTCTATTTTAAAAGTGGTAATTTTTATATCAGTCCTTTAAGTTGATCAAGAACTGATTTAAAATCCTGTATTCCTCCTATTTCTCGAAAGTTTCTAAATGGATTCCCTACAGCTCTTATTCGTTCCATTACAGCTGGCATTGTAAATTTATCTGGACTTAATGATTCATTTACTTCATCCCAATATAGTGGTGTTGCAATTAGACATTTATCGTTCCCCCTAGCCGAATATGGGGCAATAATAGTTTTCCCTTCACGGTGTTGTACATAATCCAAATATAATTTATTTTTCCGATTCTTTTTCAATCGTTCTGTTGTAAACCATTCTGGATACTGTTCAACTAAAAACTCACATACAAACTTTGTGAAAATACCTGTTTCGTCATACGAAAATGTATCTAGCGGTAAGGGAATGTAAATTTGCATCCCCTTACCACCTGAAGTCTTTATAAAAGACTTCAATTTAAATTGATCAAAGATAGCTTTCATTTTCAGAGCAGCACTAACAGCTAAATGGAATTCATTAACTGAAGGTGGATCTAAATCAAAAACAATCTCTGTTGGGTTCTCCGTACGAATCGATTGAAATGGGATATGGAACTCTAGTGCAAGCTGATTACCTAACCAAAGCAAAGTTTCAATATTATTGCACAGAATAAAATTAGTGTCCTCTACCCGTTTGGTTGTAACATACTCAGGAATGTTAGCTGGGCTGTTTTTCTGATAAAAACTTTCACCTGGAGCACCATGTGGAAATCGTATAACCGTTAATAGACGTTCACGTAGGAACGGCATCATGTATGGAGCTATGCTTTGCAAATACAATAAATACTTATCTTTATTAATGCCTATTGCTGGCCAAATAAGCTTGTCAGGATGTGTCATTGATACAGACTCTGGTATCGGTTGTAGCTGTCGTTGCATTTGTTGCCAATTACATTGTTTTGGGCCAATATTGAACTTAAATGCGTGGAATCTTGGCTCTCTTAATTTACTTCCATCAAAGTCAATGCACGCAATATCTACATATACTGAAGGTTCAATTGACCATGTTTCATTCACTTTTCTCCCATTGGTTTGAAAGAAAGTAACAAGTATTTTCAGCTCTTCATCCTTTAAACCATGTCTAAATGTGACAACCTCAATCAATTTATCCTCTTTATAAACACCTCCATGAAAATAACCATTCCCTTTGTCATACTTGAACACAATTACCGTAATGTATCTCCAATTCTTTATCTTGAGCCAGTTTTTTGACCGAGTATCACTAACCCATTTACTCGTCTTTTTCTTAGCAATAATTCCTTCACCGTTATTAACTTTAATCTTATTTAACAAAGGCGCACTATCCTCAAAGACATCAATTGCTTGGATTCTTCTTGTGGCTTCATAGCTGACTGAAACAGGTAGTCCAATACCACTAAAAATCTTCTCTAGTAACTGTTTACGAGTTGTTAAATACCGTTCAGATTGGTCCTCACCTTTATATTTCAAAAGGTCGAATACTACATAATGACAAGGGAATGCCTTAGCATGTTCCGAAATAACTTCCTTACTACGCATTCGGCCTCTTTGCTGGACAATAGAAAAATTACTTTGAAAATCATTTGCTAGATAGACCAGTTCGCCATCTAGGAATAAAGGTAAATGAGCTTTAATCGATTCATATATTTCAATACAAAAATCTATAATCTCGGGAAACATTTTATTCAATTCATTATCATTTCTACTTTTTAGAATAGGTACTTTTTCTACCCACTCTAATGTACACCGAAAACCATCATATTTTGTTTCATAAAGCCACTCATCCCCAACAGGAGTTTCAACCGTGTCCGTTAAAAGCATTGGTTTCATTTAAGTAAACCTCTTTTTTATATTAGTTTTTGACTAACTAACAACACTAATACATAAATTCTGCTGAAAAATTAAATAATAAGCAGATAAATAATTAAAAAAGAAGGTGCAACATGCATACAGTTTGGAAAGGCAGTATCAGTTTCGGGCTTGTAAATATTCCAGTAAAATTGCACGCAGCAACTGAAAATAAAGATATTAAGTTAAGGCAGATCCATAAGGAATGTAATACACCGATTAGCTATAAAAAAGTCTGCGAAGGTTGTAACAAAGAAGTAACTGACGAGGACATTGTAAAAGCCTATGAATATGCGAAGAATAAATTTGTTGTATTAGACGATGAAGAGCTAGAAAATTTACGGAAGGAAAATGAGGATAAGGCCGTAGAAATAATTGATTTTGTAAAATTAGAGGAGATAGATCCAATCTATTTTGAACGTACCTATTTCTTATCCCCCGATACAACAGGTGCTAAGGCATACGCATTGCTACGTAAAACATTAGAGGAATCCGGTAAAATTGGCGTTGCTAAGATTATTATACGTTCAAAAGAGCAACTGGCTGTAGTCCGTGTATATAAAGAAGCTTTGGTTATGGAGACAATACATTTCCCCGATGAAGTTAGAAGTGTTAGTGACGTCCCGAATGTACCTAGCGTTGATGCCGTCGTACAAAAAGAACTTGATACAGCACTGATGTTAGTTGAGCAATTAACAACGGTCTTTGATCCAACCAAATACACCGATGAATACCGTACAGCATTAATGGAACTAATAGAGGAAAAAAAAGCAAACAGTACAGTTACAGTTAGTGATAAACGACCTCTACCTGATAATGTGACTGATCTTATGTCTGCTCTTCAAGCTTCATTAGACAAAACTAAAAAACCTACTAGAAAAAGAACGTCTACACGAACAAAGAAAAATGCTTAATAAAAAGACCGTAATTACATGCAATTAGACATTATCAATTATTTAAGTCACTAGGATAACTTTTGAAATAAAAAACCAGGTACTCACTTGAACGTAAGTATCTGGTTGAACTTTATACTCCGTGACCACTCGCTTGTATAAACTTTGTCACTCGAAAAAAATTGCATTAATACAGGAAATGAGGCACCTGTCCCGATGCATCTAAAAGCCTTACAAGGTACCTAAATTAGTAGATTTAATTACATCTGATGAGTTAACTAATAAGCTAACATCTTTAAATACCTGTAGCTTAGATTACAGAATCTACAAGTCTTTTTTCCCGTTCGCCCAAATAACTCCTCTTTCAAAAAAGGATGTAACATTGATTGTTGAATTGGATTTCCTCCAGTTATTCATTTGTATCAAACACGGAATTTGGTCGAGGCAGTTTTCCCGAATCGCAAGATAAGTATTGATAAACATAATTATTTTAAATTATCTTCAAAAAAATCATGAATATAACGACGGTCTTTTATTTAATGTGGAATCTTCCTTTCATAGTTGAACAATATGTAGAAAAAATTAGAATCGTTGGATAACTAATCAGTTTGATGAGGTCAAATAAATTAGGATGGATAAGTTTCCTTTTCCATCCTGAAATTAATGGTTTAAGTTATTATGTCGTTAGCAACTAAATAATTCAATTTCATTAAATCTCCAAAAATTCAATCAATTTTTCAGGAAATAAATTTTCACCAAAAGTATCAATTTTATTTATTGTATCCCATATCCCTAAACTATCTTTATCATTATTATTATACCCAATCACATACTCTAGTTTAGGTATATTAAAATGAATTTGGTTAGGCTTAGATTCTTTAATTAACCTCCAATTAGTTGTAACCATTCCTTTTTTTGTTTTTTCACTTAATTCTTCACCTTTAATGTTAAATACTTTAATTTTGCTAATATCATTTTGGTAAAAATCACTGTTTTTATATTCGTCTTCAGTATTAAAATCTAATTTACTGATAAAATCTTCATTAAAATCAAAATCATTAATCACAAAGAAATCTAGACCTAAGTGTTTACATAATTTAATAAGAATTAGTGCAGTAATTTTACCATGATGTGGAATTATGGCAATATTATTAAAATTAAGATATGCATCAGCAAATTTAGCATCGCCTGTTTTTTCAAGTACTTTTTTTCTAATAACTTCTTTGTATACCAACAAATCATTAGGACCTTCTACAAGAAGCACCTTTCTACTAAAGATTATCTTATTTAAATTTGGTTCAATAATTTTAATGTAATTGTTATAGTCTCTAACTTTTTCTACTAACTCATTATTTTCAATCTCAGAAACTGTAACTTCTGATGAAAAAGCCAAGCTATGATTATTATATTTTACTTCGGTTTGCTTCTTATTCTCATCGAATTCTAATCTTATCAAACCTTTTGTATCAAATATGTCAATCATCTTATGCGAATGTGTAGTATAAATTACTTGATGATTATTTTCTGCTAATCCACATAATACAACTTTATAAAAATACTCTTGATGATTTTCATGTAAAAAACTTTCAGGCTCTTCAAATAAAAATAGGCACTTATCTTCAGAATTATCTTCTGCTATTGCTTGTATCACAGCCATTACAAACATTGATATGTAACCATCACCAAAATGTTCGATTGGTATTAAGTTGTCGGAATCGCCATTTAACCCAATTTTGAACATCATTTCTAAAAAAATATCTTCATATTCTGGCAATCCAAAATCAATATTACAATTGTTATCTCTAAGATTTTTTGAATAATTTGATTGGATTTTTTTTATAAATGTATTTAGTTTGGAATTTGTAAGAATTCTTTCAGTAGACTCTTTTATTTCATCTTTAAAAAAGTTTTTTTTGTTTAGCATTTCTATATCGGAATCTACAATACTTTTAATATGTTTTGCGAGGAATGAAGTAAGATTTCCCCAGCTGGTTTTTTTAGTTGAAATTTCCTTTTTTATCTCATGGAAATTAATATAGAAAATCTTATAGTATTTTGAGGCTCCAAATGCATTCCAATTTTTCTCGTTTTGATCGTAATCTTTGAATGATACAATTTTTGCACCTTCAATCTCTGTTCCATCTAAATCAATGTTGAGAAAATGATATCCTGTTAAATCAGCACATTTACCATCACTTTTCATTTCTACACTACTATCTAATCCTGTAAAAATATTTGGTATATTATTAAACTTTCTATTATGAAAATCATCTCTAGTAAAAGTATTCTTGCTGACGTATTTCTCAGTAATACCATATAATATAGCGTTTAATAAATTAGTTTTCCCTGAATTATTATAACCCACAATTGCAATAGGTTTTTTATAATCTTCTTTTGGAAATACAATACTCTTTCTTTCTCCAAAAGAACGATAATTTTCGATTGATATTCCATTTATTCTAATATTACTCATACAAGAACCTCCATAAATTCTGCTGGGAGCTTTGAAACAATTTCATATGTGCAAAGTTCTTCTTTGCTACAAAGCCAACATCATAACCGTTCGTGGCTAATTCCTTTAATAATGAATTTTTGTCCATCGATTGTACTTGCTCTTGCTGTTCTGCCAGTACTTCTGTTTCTGATTGCCCCATATATCTTCCTCCATTCTCCAAACAGAAAATATCCAATACTGCAATATTTCAAATTCTAATAAATGATTTTCAAAAAGGGGTCCCTGCTCTCTTCTAAGAATTTTAACAATACGACTATACGCTTATCCTATCAAGACAAAAAACCCCGCTTTTAATACGAGGACTTTGAATCATTACCTTTGAACTAATCTAATGGTTGGTTCTGGTTCCTTAAAATTCAAAGTACCTTTATCCAAATTACACAACATTTCAATGTACTCTTGTGGTACTGAAACTTCTTGAATAAGTTGCAATTCATTTTTCACATCATTTTCAAGTAGCATCAGAATACTTTTCTTTAGTACAACAGGCTCCTGTAAAGGAAAAACATCATCTAATGGCTCTTTTGTCCTCATTTTTTTCATAGATATTTGCTTTTGTAAAGACGTATATCTGCTTTCATCTATAAGGTTCAACTCCTTGCATCTGTAAATCATAGCCCCTATAGATACCTGCCAGTATTTTTTTAACTCTACAAAGTGCAACAACGAAGTAGATGTTACTGTCTTAGTAAATGCATCTGCAGGTAACAAAAATGAGGAAGCAAAACGATTTGCTTGATATTCTAAAATTTTATTTTCTTCTCTGTTTAGGATTTCTTGATTGTCTATATCAGCATGCATTAATATATGCCCTAACTCATGTCCACCATCAAATTGTCTTCGGAATGCTGACTGCTTATCATTCCCAAGGAATACAAATGGCCTACCAGTTCGATGCTGACAATATGCATCCACTTTCTGGCTATCTGTATCAACAGAAAAAACCATAATTCCGTTCCGTTCTAATAAATGGACAATATTAGCTATTGGTTTGTCCCCAATACCCCATTGTTCTCTCACTCTTTTTGCTAAATCTTCTATTAAATCGTTATCCCAATCCGCATTAACATGTATATTATCTGGAAGATTCAATTCAGGAAACTCAATATAATCAGATAGATAATCATAGATGTATCCTGCCAACATAGACTTATTGTATTGCATCTCCTTACTCTTTTTCGTAGCAGTTGCATTTGCACGAAAAAATGTGTTTCCTACATATTGTTCTTTAAATTCTTTATAAAAAAAGTTCTTGGGAAACTGTAAAGTATTAATAATAGCCATCATTGTTTCTGATTTAGGTGTATGCTCACCCAGTTCAAATTGAGAAATGGCTTGCTTTGTAATTCCAATTTTGTTAGCAAGATCACTGATAGTTAGACCTCTTATTAATCGTGCCTCTCTTAATCTTTTAGGGTTAAATATCGGTTCCTTACTTACGTTCATTTTAACTACTCCTAACTAAAATATAGTATCTCTAAGATGATGCTTTACTTTTTAATTTAACTACAATTTCATCCTCTATAGGTGCTTTAAGCGGTGTCTGAATGTCAGATAACTGATAATTATTTAATGGTACAAGAGTTTTGGTAGAGATGTTAATAGAATCTGTTATGTCCTCTTTATAAATCCAATCTTCTTGGTCTGGTCTTAATGCACCTTCATAAACGATATCATTTTTACTGTCATAGCAAACTATTATGCCAATGGTCCAGTTTTAAACCTAAGATTTCTCCAATACGCATCCCTGTTTCAACGCTAATAGAAAAGATTACCTTGTCTCTTAAAATAGGTAGTTCAGAAAGTATATTGTTAATTTCTTGTTCGGTATACCATTTTAGATGATTATGCTTTTTCCTATATAAAACTCTTGATAGGATAGATTCCTCCAAATCAAATTGCCATATTTGTCCGTAAAGTAGTTTTGTATTAACTAGAGGTGCTTGCTTGCTCCGTTTACTACTAAACATGACTGGATTTACTGTGACTTTCTTTTCATCTTCTAGCCAATGATAAAATCCTTTTAACACAGTTATATATGTATTCAAAGCCGTAAACGTCATGCGACTTTCATAATTAATTACCACTTCATTTAATCCTAGAAGATCTTTAATATATTCTTCCACGACCTTTTTACTGGTTATTTCTCCATAATGCAAATTATTAGCTTTTAAATACCGAAAAAACCGTAATAGAGCATATGCATAACGTTCACCTGTTAAATAACTATTCATACTTACAAAATCTAGCCATAAACAAGCATCTTGAATCGGAATTCCTTCCTCAGTTAACATGTACCGTAAATCATCACCATTTTTCGCAATTTCCACCCTAATACCATAATTCTCTTGTTTATTCCTCAAAAAAACACCCCTATCTTAAGAAATAGTAATCGTATACACAAAATATATCTGTCTACCATTAAGATATCCATTATTTATAAACTTCATTTATATATTGTAAACCATTGTTCTATAGTTTACACAATAATAACAGAACGTCCACACTATACACATGTATAGCCTCAACTGGTACGTAATTAGAGATCAATTTTGTAATCGTCATCGACATTTTAATAAAGAAACTCATTTTAGGCTGAAACAATCTAATATCTGGATGCTTTGGTATCTCATAGCGTCTACTGCCCGTTTTGATTTTAAATTTCTCTTTCATCAATGGTGATGCTGCAAGTACAACGCTGCCCGGTTGGTCAAAGTTCGCTACTACTGCAACTGGAGTTTTTAAAACATCTAGCCCATGTAACATCGCCACGCAGCTGGCGTAAAAACATTTCATATCGATACACATAATAGGTTTATTTGGCATACCCTCATAATTCACACAACATCACACCCCTTACTAACAAAAGGAATAACGACTAGAACATTACTGATTAAAAAAGTACGTTTTGCACATCTTGTAAAAAAAATGCTTGAAATAAATTCCCAACAAGCCAAGGAACCATCTTTCACTCCATACATAATGTTCACTAATTGATTGCGTTGCATAGCTTTAATCAATTGCTCTCTCATCTTAGGTTCCTCCCACTATCTCTCAAAATTTCATAAATAATAGCTGTGTATTATTGATATTTATTATTGGCACATTGATTTTCCCTTTACCTATCATACGTAAGAACATTTGTTTGTATACATTTTAGAACAAACGTTTGCTTTTTGGCAAGGTTAAATTTTTGGAAACAAAAAAAAACCAGGTACTCAAATGAACTGAACTCTGAATAGTGGACACTATAAAAAAAGTGCCTCTGTTCGGGGTTCAGTTCACTAGCTCATATATAAGACCCTTTTCTTTTCTATATCGAAAAGCAATTATCGGATAGTTTGCATATTTATCATTTAATGAACAAGATTATAAACTACGTAACTTATAGTTTTTTGTCTTGTTGATTCATCATCAAACGAGCACGATGTGGGGTCATCCAATTTTCAGTCGCGCGAGGAGTAAAACGACGTATACCAGGTCCCTTGTCATCTGTGAAGACATGAGGGATGTCATAGTTTGGCAACATACTTTTCGTCTCTACTGGTCCTTCAGTCAAATGTGTCTGGCACCCACTAAAACGATCATCCGGATGTTTTTTTCCATACTCATCACATAACCATTGCATCCACACATCGGTCTTTACATCTTCGTAACCTGGAGTGAAATAGTTCGGATCTTCAATTGGATTTGGCCCCCATGATAGACAGCCACATACTTGTGGATTATTAGAGAACCAGCTAATTGTTAATGGACCTCCTGATTGTCCATGAGCAGCGTCAATATCTGTCTTGAGTTGTCTATTATCATGAATTCCAGTACAAACACCATCTTCATCAATCCACATTTCATCAGTGTGATCTCCTGGAAAACCAATGTGTTGAAAATGATCTCTTTCATTAGCCCAACGATTTACTGGAAACTTTGCTGACGTTCCTAAAAAACCAGTTTGAAATCCAGCCGGTTGTGTAAGAGATATTAATGCCCAATCTCGTGAACCGCCATTGTAGACAGCCCTCATTTCAGACCAATCGTAAATTCCATAAGGCATATTTGAATGATTCCTTGCCGGTATAAAACGAAAAGTTTCTATATCGAGGAATTGATTGTTAGCACCTTTCACAACATGTCCCGCAGTCAGTACCGTATAGTCGCTGATTAAAGAACCAGATGCTTGCAATATAGTACCATTTCGTAGCTTAATTTCAATCTGGCCTACGCAACGGTTTGGAAACACATCTGGACGCGCCACTTGTATACGATCGTCAAACAACATTTCTTGAGAAACTTTTAATGGATTTGCATTTTTAATAACTGTAGATTTCATGATATTAGAATCTGCCATTTTTTTAACCTCCAATAAAGTATTTAACCGTTTAGATTGTCTGCTTAAAAGAGCCTGAACATTTGTTAAAACATCAGGCTCAAGAATTTCTAGCACAGTATTATTATGAACGTGCTTTCTTTACAGCTTCATAAGCATCCACCAAACCATGACCAGTTGCTAGATCAACGCCCGGAACTGCTTCATGTCCTCCAGTACTTGGGTTTGAATTTCCAGATGCTACATCACGGGCAGTGTCCTTTAGAACCTCTCTAATTTGTGCAGGGAATAAATTAGGTGACATCTGCTTTACTAAGGCACAAATGCCGGCTAGCTGTGGAGCCGCTGCGGAAGTACCACTAAAAGCTGCCCAACCGTCGTTGTTAGGAGTTTCATCCCCATTCGGATGAGTATTGCCAGAGAGTTTAACATCGATTTGACTCCCAGGTTCAACCGGAAGCATAATATAAGCGGCTTTTGGAGGCATTCCCACTAACCCACATACATCAGGAGAGGTTCTGTTATTAAAGTCAGGAATACGACTTAAAAATCCACTAGCATATGGAGTTGCTTCGAATGTGCCGTCTGCATGCATATAGGCACCTCCTGCAGAAATAACATCAGGATGTTGGCCTGGGAAAGACCATTGACCATTTCCTGCTGAACAAACAACTGTAATCCCCTGTGTCACTGCATCAGCAATACTAGCAGCTAAAGCCTTGTCTGCAGCCGAATACGATTCCCCATTACTAATACTATTACCCCAACTAATAGAAATAATATGGGGGTTCAATTCGACCGCTTTATTAAAAGTCCCAACAGAGGTAATAAGATTAAATTTCACCATTGTAAAATCAACATCAGGCGCCACCGCAAAAATATTTGCTGATTCTCCTGTCCCATGACTTTCTTCATCATGGTCAGGATCTGTTGAGCCGGGCCCAAGGACAACTGGGTTAGAACGATACCCACGTTGGGTGAAAAAAGGATGAGCGTACCACCCGGTATCTATCATGACTACTTTAATGTCACGGCCTGTAATACCATCTCGATGGACCCGATCAGCATTAAGTCCAAGAGAAACGTCCGCTGGTACATTTAGATGCCAATAAGACTTTGGGGGTGGGAACGCAGAAGGTTTTGTTGATGCAAAGAAATTTCGTTCTGCCTCTGTCAAAACAGTCTTTAATGATTCAGATGGTTCAATTACACCTAAGCGAAATCTCGGTTCTTCTATCGCGATTCCTTCTAATACATCAGCTAGTGAGCTTTTGGATACATCAATTAACCCAGGAGTATCGGTGTCTGAAGTATCAAGAAATGTCGACGTAGTCATTTCATTGAATTTTAGTACTTCTCGTTCTACTGGGATGATTTTAGTTTTAAACACTCGTTCGTAAACCTCTGGCGGAGCTGAAATAGTTATAGTAATAGGACTTACATGCAATACTTCAAACCCTTCGGAACGTAAACGCTCAACAGCGGACTCTACCAATTCGGGTTCTGAGTGGAACTTCAGAACCGTTTCGCTGTTGATAGGAAATGGAGCTTCAAAAAGAGAATGCCCTCCCACAGATTTTACGGAAGCTTCTGCATATACGACAGGAGGAAGATTATTTATGACCATTTCTTCACCTTCTTTTATTATTTTAAAGGCTCTTGCCTAAATGTTATTATGACCATAAAAAAATATAGTATTCTTTTTAAATCTGATGATGGTATGTTCATCGTATTTCACATTCTTTTGGCAGTAAATAGATAAAACGGAGAGATATTCCTGGATCTAGGAAGTAAATATACACATAACCTTCAGAATTTAACGGATTTTTATTCGGAATATTTTGTGTATCTCTAGTTAATGCTAGCCCCATAAACGTTTATCTTTAGGTTGTGATTGTGGGGAACAGTAGTTTGTTATTGTTGCTTTGAAATAAAGTTTGAGCAAAAATACCTCGCAAACCCTTATTTTACGATAAATAAGAAGAATCCCTTTTGAAAAAAGTTTGATCAAAGGGGATTCCTCTTTAGCAGTTTTAAGTTAGGTTTTTATAAAAGTTTGATTATTTTCTACCTGTGTTGCTCCACAATCGCGCCCGATCGTATTATAAAGTCAGCCAGAAAATATTTCTGGTTGACCATTTTTTATATCGATATATGATAACGGTAGCCGGGGTAGAACGTTCGCGCCCGTGGGGCTAAGACCCCGTCCGCAAAACAGTTCGCCCCCTACTTGTAGAAACATGTTTGAGGCTGGTTGGGACAATGATCTCGTATAACAAGCGAAGCTATGACACTACAAAGAGGATTTAGGGGTTACCGGCAATTATCATTTAGAAGGAGGAATTATAATGAATCCAGTCATCGGTCTGGATGTAGCAAAAGGTGAAAGTCAGGTTCAAGCTTACTTGGAAAGAAAGAAGCCCTACAAGAAAAGTTTCAAAGTAAAACAGTAAGCCCGAATTATAAAAAAATAGGCGCACCTTTTCTGTACGCATCACGAATAGCCGTATATCATTGATTTTTCCATCAGATATACGGCTATTTTATTTTCCACATGCAGCTTGGATGTTTTTTGACCAAGGCATGTACTGATTTAAAATTTCTAGGTTTCGGTGGATA
>NZ_JBNNLZ010000039.1:0-28530 GCF_050272295.1 Lysinibacillus sp. NPDC048646 | reverse complement strand
TCTTCGATATAACCCTTCAGTTCCGAAAGGAACTGTCTAGCCTTTACCTGAGTAATGTGACCATTCTCAATTTAAACTAGAAACATTTCGCACAAAAAACCTGCACCGTTAGTTTAATAATACCTTATATTACATTTATTTGGATAAATATTTCCATTTACTGTTCCAGCCAATTATCTAACGATGGTTCACCTTACACATTGATTGTGGAAGACCATTAGCGATAACTTACCGCCTTCAACAGTTTTATGCATAGATACTTGGTGAGCATTGAAAACGTTTATAACTATCATCAACGCTTAAAACAGTAGATAATGCGATTCAAAGGGGTTACAACGGAATACTTGCAACATTTTCTGGCGTGATTTAATTGTTAATCGTTAACTAGTCACAAAATTAGGGATGGTATATCAAAAGACATTAAAGAGTATATTTTTACAATAATTACAATATGTGCTACCTTTGACTATGTTAAATTTTTTTAAAAATATTTATTCAAAGGGGGCATGAAAGTGTCAAAAATTCCGATTTCTTTAAAGTTGATGATTGGCATCGGTATTATTATTATTTTTACTTCACTGTACTTTTTAAAAGACCATACATATTATTTATGGATAAGATGGATAGGTAACATTTTGTTTTTAGTGGGAATTATATTAATCCCGTTTGCTAAAGAATCTAATAAAAGAAATGTAAATAACACTAGATAAATTTAATCGACAGGCTGTCTATGGACAGTCTTTTTTAATCTCTGAACCTATGTACCCTGCCTTACGAGGTGTCTGATTCTTGGACCGAGTGTAAATCGAATATATTAAACTGTCCTTGCTGTTCCCTATATAGCAATAGGTAAGACTTTGAAGTTATCTCCATCTTTTCCCATGCTCCACACCGTACGTGAGAGTGAAATCTTCAATTCTGAGTTTGATTTTACAAGCGAACTATAGGAAAAAAAGATTGTTACTCCCCCATACTCCCCCATTGCAAGTTATGTCTGGGTAAAAAACTATTGACCTTTACGTTATCAATGTGATTATATTATCATATCGATAATAAATGGAGGTGAATAGCCAAATGGATATTACCATTAAAGATATGATGGACTGCATTGTCAACCCGGTTAAAAATCAAATTATTCTTGCGATTCAAGCAAAAGGTGAGTGTACAGCAAAAGATTTATTATCATTACAATATGACATCCCACAGGCCACGCTCTATCGTACATTAAATCGTTTGGTAGAGAATGGGGTTATAAAGATTGTTGAAGAAAAAAAAGTTCGAGCCGTAACGGAGAAAGTTTACGCATTGAATGAGAGTTTTTTGAATGTCAACCAATCTATCATTGAGCAGAACGATGGTGAAGCATATTTTAAGTTATTTACGAGCTTTTTATTTGTATTGATGAAAGAGTTTCAAAATTACGCTGAAAAATCCTCTATAAATATTGTTGAGGATGGGTCAGGTTTCAGCGCAACTCCTATCTATGTAACTGTTGAAGAAATGTTAGATATCGGAAAAAAATTCAAAGAAATAATTGCCCCTTATCAAACAAGAAACGCATCGGTTGAGGAACAAAAAATGCATATTCTCGCAACTATTATTACGCCCCCAAACCATAAATAAATAGGAGGTGACTGTTATGAAAACAAAGAATAAGAGGAGCAATCTTAGTATGATACTCGTTATTGTTATTGGAATATTGGTACTTTGTATCGGAATTATAGCCTTACGATTGGTATATTTGTCGAGTGCCACAAAGGGCGATACAATCATCAAATATAATAGCCCCAAAAGCGCACTTCTGGTAACAGATATCCAAAATGACACCTTAGGTATATCCGAATACGTCAACACGAAACCGTTAATGTCTAACATCAACACAGCTATCGAATACGCCAATGACTCTGAAATGGAGATTATTTACGTCAAGCAAGAGTTTATGAGAAACTCTTTGGATTCACTGCTTTCTGGTGGTATGTATCAGGCTGATAGTGATGGAGCGAACTTATATAATGAATTATCCATTCAATCAAATAACGTTTTTAGCAAGCTCCGCTCTGATGCTTTTTCTTCGGAAGTTTTTGAAAATTATCTCGTTGAAAACGAAATTGATACCCTTTATATTGTTGGTGCAGATGCCAGTGGTTGTGTATACAAGACAGCTTTGGGCGGCATAAACAGAGGTTATCGCGTTATTGTTTTGGATGATTCCTTATTTTCTGTGAAAGAAGACGCACTGAATAAAATGCTTGAGAAATATCAGACAAATGGTATCGAGATAACTAATATTAAGGATTTTATCCAAACACAAGACTAATAGTCTGATTGTTGTAACCAAGAACGGTAAAGAAAATTATCTTAGATTGTTTAGCACTATTAAAACTTGAGAATATACAAATTTACGACCATCCCTAAAAAGTGACCTTTCTTCTATTATAATAACTCTAATTAAAGACAAAAAATTAGACCACCCAAATTAATTCAGTGCCCGGATTTTGGTGTTACATTATTAAATTGTTTTAGCTGCGTTCGATACTGCACCGAACTCATCTTTAATTTCGCCTTCAACCGTTTTGTATTATTGTAGCTTTGGAATAAATTTGATTAAAAAATGCCTTTCAAACCTTATTTAACAGCAAATACAAAAACTCCATTTTGAAAAAAGATTGATCAAAATGGAGTAATTTCATTTAGCCAAGTACTCTAGTTTAGTTTGGAGTTACATACTAATCATGAAATACTTAAATTCTTTAATTTTATGATTTTATGCCTTCCCATAGCCTTTGAAAAAGTACCTCTTATGACTAATACCTAATTAATAGTACCTGTTGGGTATAATGTAGTTCCTCCAATTGAAACTTTTATTTCATTAGTTAATGGAACATTGTATTCATCAATAATTGTTCTCCACCAATCCCATGCAAGACCTGTACATTCTCTTGCATAAATTCTTATATTTTTTGAATTAGGCGGGAGTGGTATTACTGTAGAGAAATGAGCTGTTTTGTCTTTCCAGTTTCCTTCCCAAGTTTTATGGGTTAGTACTTCTACCCCGTTTTCATCATATGAAAATTCATCCCAGGCTACTTCAAATTGAGCAACATATGCACCATAATGATCAAGAATGATGCTGCCTTTCGAATATTCTGTAGATGTCGTCTCGATATAATCTGTACTGTTATGAACAGCGGCAATTGAATTATCCTTTAAGAAAACACTTGTATAGGATATTGGGTATGCTGGGTTTTTAAGACTAAATTCTGCATTATCTTTAATTATGTTTCTAATATCATTAAAGTCTTTTGAGACAACCTGGTTATGCTGTTGTGAATCTCCGCCTAATACTACAGCAGTGAAGGAACTTTCTTCAAAAATATCTTTGTACTGCGCACTAGTTTCTACATTGGTATTAACATTACTCAATAAGGCTTTAAAAGCAGCTTGCACATCCTTGCTCTTAGAGCTTGTTTCTAATTTCACATAAATGGTTCTGCCATAAGCTACATTTGACACCATAACGGGAGGAGCATCATTACTTACCCCTTTGCGGGTTAACTCTTCAAAAAGAACGCTATCATCAAAAAGGTCTGATGGATTGTTAGGTAGTTCTGCACTTACGGTATAAAATATTTGTTTATATGCCGCAACCATCACTTTTTTCTCTCCATTTGCAATCGCATTAAAGTCAATTCCCAGTGAATTGTCAAGAACTTTGGCGTTAACATTCAGCGTGCTTGCTATTTGAGATTTGCTATAAACCATAGATTCTGAATATTGTAGTCTTGCAGGTAAAGTATGGCTTGTTGAATATTTTTCACTCCAAGTAGATATTAACTCATCTACTGCCCCAGACACATTACCATATGTTGGATTATCTACAGTCAAAGTATTTTCTCTTTTCATGCCCGGTAAATCTATGCTAATATTTAGCGGTTTTCTTTTGGCCACCAATAAACTAGGTTGATTGTCTGCAAAAGCTTGGTTTGCCAGTTGTAATGCTCCTGGATAGGCACGATTCGCCATAGAATCGATAATTGAAATATCCACCGGTGAAGTTGTAAGTGATTTTTTGTTACGTTCAACCACTATAAATTTATTATTTGAGTTTATTCCTTCTTTTGGAACAAAACTATCAATTTTATCACCATTCACTGCTAAAACTTCGCTACTATTGTAGTTCAAGTTTGCTATACCAGTATCAATGTCATTAGATTTGCTTGTTTCACTAGGCAAATTAGTATCAAGTGGTTCAGCAAAGGAAATAATCGGATAAGTTATAATGCATAAACTAACAGATAAACATACTAGAAATTTTATTACTTTAAAATAATTTGGATTCCTCAAAAAAACCACTCCTTTTTTAGGAAATTATACCATAGAAATATTCGGTTTAAATATAGTAGTTTAGTTGTGTATTTGGTTTGTTGTAGAGTGAACAAGTGGTGAATATGGCATATTTGATTTGTTAATTTTATTTACTCTAGTCGTAATGGTTGCTGTGATACCATCTAATGAGAGTACAAGCTAGATAAACCAGTCCATAAGGACCCTACTAACGTACCATGCATTAGCTTCAGACCATTATCCTCGGTAGATGCGTTCTTGCTACGAAACCTCCACTTAAGGTGAAAGATATTCTACTAGCACCGCATATACCTGACACATATACTGTACTTTCCGCGACTTTCTTCCCTGTTTCAATAGCTCTAATATTAGTCGCCATTTGGCCGTCTGTTGCATTTGCACTTGTTGGTACTCCCTTGTCGATAATAGCAGATGCTATTTTAGCGTTTTTATCACCGAACAAGGTAAAAAGTTGGTCATAGTCTGCTTGATTTAGTAGCTTTGACCATGTACTATGAATGCCATTATTGACAGTTCTATAATATAAATTGCGATTAGGTGTATCATTCCATTTGTATCCTATCTGTATTTGTCTTTCATTACTTTCTTAAAATGGAGATAGTGATGCAATAGTAACCAACCATCAGAAACAGTTGGTGTATTTACACCTGCTCCCGTAGTAGCATTTATTCCACTTCTGGTGAAGTTGTTTACAGCATCCCCAAATTCATAGCCATAACCACCATTCATTTTACCATTCCAAAATCCTTTTCGGTTTGAGATACCAGTCCACCCGTTTGTGATGTCCTAGGGAATCCTATAGGTTCTGGCGTTGGTTCTCATGCAAACATTTGAATATCTAATGGTAATAAAATTTTTAAATAGAATGGATTTTGATTGTTTTTCATAATTTCCTCCTTGCCCAATTTAGTTACTCGAATGAATCCCTAAACTGTTCAAAAGTGTATTTTTCTCGTTCTTTATAGCGTTTGCTAGATGAAAGACAAAAATAAAAAGCCACCTAAATAGGCGACTTGGACCAATTTATTCCTAATTTCATCTGGACTTACATTATTTAGTTACCTATTATTAAAATGAGGTGATACTTTGTCAGGCATTTTTAAATATACAAAATATATTTTTATGTTCATTTCTGCGATTCAGTTAATTAGGTTCAGTCCAGAATATTTAGAACCAGTACTTCTTTATGAGTATCTTGTATTTATAGCATTTAGTTTTTCACTTGGTATATTGGAAGATTTTTTTAAACCTAATAAAAAAATAAATATTTTAATACGTATAACGACTATCATTTGTTCTCTTGTTTTATTGATTACATCAATCTCTTTTAAATCCACTCTTACAATTATTTTTTCTATAGTAATGTTTATTGCCATTAGTTTCTCATTATTTTTAGAAATTAAGCAAAAGGATTAGCACCTTTTGCTTTTTATCCCTCTCCACTAAATTGTTTTCTCCAATCCTCGTAGCTCACAAATGGCACCGTTACACTTGGGGGCTTAACATCTTTGTACGCTTTATTAATCTTCTCACAAACATATTTATTTTTAGTCACTTATATATTAATTTTTCAACGACAGTCAATTAAAGTCTTTACTTATACAGGCTTGCTTCAACCTTTTAGTTTTCAGCAAATATTTAATATCTGAGATATTGTCATATGATAATTGAATGTGAAAATAGTTAATATACTCTAGAACCGCAAAAATGCAAATGAATCCCGCAATTGTCAACCCCCATACTGGTAAAGAAGGATACCATTTAGAATCACCAATCCTAACGCTTCACCATCTGTCATGCAATCCACTTTGCCGCTATGGTCCACCTTCAAAATTCCACGTTCATACGTTTCTTTTAATAATCCCTTTAAATCTTGTTTAGCTGTTGATGTTTGAATCATAAATGACCAAGTTATCATTTAGCCCATTATAAAATTCAATCCGAGTTAATTTGATTTAAAATCAAATTCATATTTCAATATAACTGAACAAATCAGAAAAACTTGGCATATAAGAAATTGGAAACCTTTACCCATTCTTAAAAAGTGAATTTGTGGACATTGGACGTTCATTTGGTAGTTGGCAAAAACTAAAAATAAAAAAGACCGCTTTAACGGTTTTTTTTGCGTGGTGAACTTTAGCTTCCCATTTTAGGGTTAGTAAGTATTTACATTCTCTCTAACATATACATTATTTTTCAGAAGTGTTGTTTTATCAACTCTTACTTAAACTTTTTAACAAATAATCAAAAATCACAAATATTGTTATATAAATACTACCTATTAAAGAAGCTAGATAAATAGTATCTTTAAAAGTATCAATATCAAAATTAACTAAACTAAATAATAGTGAAAAAATTAATGCACAAAGTAAATGCTTAATATACATGAATATAACATTTTTACTTTTACTGTATTTTTCAATCACCACTGATATCACAACAGCTGCAAGCATGGCCGGCGCAGTAAATGCAGTACCATAAATACCATTTGCAATGCTGTATGTAGATCCAATAAATAATGGAATAATGAATACCCCTAGAACTAATGTAATTACAGCTGAAATAATTTTGATTTTCAACATGACACTTCACAACCTTTATTAATTTTTTATGCTTTAAAATTGCCAAAGCAATAAGACATGATGCAACAGTATGTATAAAAAATTCAATTCATTATTTATGTCCTTCTATATTAAATCATAAAACCACAGTGAATAGGAAGTTTATTGATTTTTTAATAATCTATGGAAAATGAAAGTGTTATAAATTATTATTTAAGTATCATAAAAGGTCGCGCTATCTCATGAAAACTCGAAGCACAGCCTTTTTTAATGTTATAATGTACGTTTTACTACCGATATCAGCAAACCCAAAGCTTCACCATCGGATATTCGTTCAACATGGTCGCTATGATTAACCTTTAAAATGCCTTTTTGAAATGTCGTCTTTAATAATTCCTTTAAATCTTGTTTAGCTGTTGATGTTAGTGAATATGTCATATTCGGTTCCTCCTTTTGTTGTGTTGGTTTCAATGCTTCTTCAATTCGTTTCAAGATGTTATTCCAAAGACCCTCTACTCTAATGCGAAGCGGGCAATTCCTTTTAGACCAATCATAGTGTTGTTTTACTTGAATCGATGCTGTAGCAAATTTCAACACCGATTGATTTCATATTTCCCGTCCCTCTACCGTCTCCACAATGCCAAGCATTACGATTAATCGGGATGCCTTGAATTACTTCTATGAGTTGACTACAGAGGGATTTTTAAGTTCGGGATATAATGTGAAGGGGATAATCGTTAATTTTTGCTGTGGCATTTAAAAGGCACCTCCTTTGATATCTTCATAGTACCAGGAAGTGCTGCGTGTTTATATGCGTTATTTGAATACGGGCTTACTATAAATAAACATAAAGCTTACAAAATAAAAATTTTAAAATGAATTATTTTTTTAATTTCATCCATACTATCCAGAAGTGCAGTAAGGGAATACTTAGCGGAAATCCAAAAGATGAACCATTGCATTACGATGAAGTATTTAGTGTTTGGTCAGGTTTAGTTGCAGACTACGGCATGATTGCTGGCTATCAAACGTTTTATAATCACGCTGGTGATGAAGATCTTAAAAAAATTATTGAAGATATCATCGACCTTTGTAGGGAAGAAGTAAAACAATTAGAAAAAACCCTAAAAACAAACGGTATTGGTTTACCTCCTGCTCCACCTGAAAGACCTGTAGCAAGACTGGAAGATATCCCTCCAGGAGCTAAGTTTAATGATCCAGAAATCAGCGCTGCGCTTACCGCCGACCTTGCTGCTGGAGTAGTTGCATGCAGTCAAGCAATGGGCACTTCAACTCGAGAAGATATTGCTTTAATGTATGGTCAATTCCATGCAGCAAAAGCTCTACTCGGTGCTAAACTACTACGTCTTAATAAAAATAAAGGTTGGTTAGTTCCACCACCATTACATGTAGATTATCCAGAAAAATAATATCTTTACCTGCCAATCCGTCTCCCCAGTATTAAACTGGGGTTTATTCTTTGCAATAAATGTATAGTTAACCTTAAATTTACACACACTAATATCGAGTGTCTTCGCACACACTTATAAAGGCTGTGACGTTGGTTGACCGTCGCAGCCTCTTATGTGTGATGATTTAATGTTTTATACTATAAAATACATAAAAGAGGTGCTTTAATTGACTACATTCGGAAAATGCTTATATATCGCTTTCTTTGCAACACTTTTTTTATTTACAATGGTTTGGAATTATTTCAAAAATGGTAATTGGGCTTTGCTTGAAAATTTATTCTTTTCCTTTTGGGTAGCAAGTTTTTTATTCATGGCATTGCTACTTAGAAGTAAAAAAGATGGAACGGAAAAAGCTAAAAAACGGAAGCTGATTTGAATATTTTAATCGGCTTTTTTAATGCACATTTTATAGCAATAGGTAAGACTTTGAAGTTATCTCCATCTTTTCCCCTGCTCCACACCGTACGTGAGAGTTTCCCCTCATACGGCGTTCCATCTTACTCTTTTAGACTAAAGCAACGAAATTGGTTTTATTTCTTCAATTGTTTACCATCCAATTGGAGAAGGCTCTTATATCGTTCCATCGTGCTGCTTCAATCTGTTCTGGTGTTGCTAAATCCTTCAAACGACTAATCATTGAAGGCATATTAATCATGTAACGTTCTCTCGCTATTAGCTTCCTCTTTGGCCCTGTAATTTTACTGAATTTAAAAATTGCTATGACGAAATCATGGAAACCTATAATTTCCGTAATCCAAACGGATATGTATTTATTACGTATGCTGGTGAGCCAATTGGTGAACGCTATTTGAAACGCATCATTGACTTAATATGCGCGCGAGAAAAGATAACTCACTTTACACCTCACTACTTACGGCACACATTTGTTACGATACAGTTATCTAATAATATCCCTATATCTACAGTTGCAGCTTTAGTCGGCGATACTCCTGAAACAATTTATACGGTATATGCACATTCATTTGAAAAGGATGAAGTACACGCATCTAATCTAATGGATGAAATCATCAATTTAAGTTCATTTTAAGAATCTAAGGAAATCAAAAATGACGAATTTGGGATACATTTTGGGGTACATGTTTTTCTCTGCACTTCCCCATTAGAATGGCATTCAAATACAACAACTTAGCAATCCACTACAAACGTTGATATGTCAACGTTTTCGAACAAAAAAACACTCGTATTTTATACGAGTGTTTCGTGAATTTTAAGACAACCACTTAGGTGGTGTGTTTTTCTCCCAGTAAATATCACCTAAGTTGTTATGTGCCATAAAGTTGTCTTCAGCACTGTGGTAATGAAAATTATAATAATAACCTTCTTGTGGCCGTTTCTCTGTGCGGACATGGAAGCGAATCAAATCGGACCCTGTTTGACTGTTAGTAATATTGAAAATTTTTTCACCATAGTTACCACTTGGTTTCTCTGTAATTGTTAGAGATGCTAGCGAGCCATCGTTTAAGCTCGCTACAGTCATTGCAATCGCTTCTTCCATTTTTGGAAAGATAATGGCATCAAATTCATTGCTAATTTTCGGGCCAATTTTTGTGCCAAACTTTATGTAGGATTGCTCTTTTGCTGCATCAACAAGTAGTGCACCATAGTCAATCGCTTCTTGAAATGATTCGGTGTCTTTTTGAGAATTTATATCTGGCTCAGCAGCTAAGGCAGTGCTTGTACCAGATGACGACGGTCCGATAGCAGCACGACTCGACGGATTTTGATCGAATGCATCCCATATTTCATGTGTTGGCGTAATTAATCCAAATGTTAAAAACGCAACCATGATTACGATACTTTTTTGAACCCACTTTTTCATTAATTAGCACCTTCTCTTTTATGTACAATTTGGTAATTCTTCTATCTATATATACGTTTAAGGCTAATAAAAGGTTTCATATTTCTATAATTCATTGTACAATAATTTATGTATAAATGTGTCGTTTTTTAAAGGAGGTACAAAGCATGTCAATCGTAATGGGTATTGGTCTTTTAATAATGTTAGGTTATTTATCATCTTTATGTTTCACGGACTAATTCATTTACACTAAAAAAACCGCGAACTTCACAGAGCTCGCGGTTTTTTCATTTCTTCATGGCCAAACACATAGTTCATTATCCCAATTTTTAAAGAATTCAACTTCCTCAACAATAACATTATAAATAGGTAATAAAAGTGTTTGTATACGCTTTATGACTTCTTCAAATTCTAGCGACGTTTGACCAATATACACTTGCCATTCTTTAGTTCTTTCAATGTCTGCATGAAATAGCGGATGATGTTTTTCTATTATTGTTCTATGGTTATCAAATGTTTCGGCTATAGCTTCTTGTAATAATCGCCCTTCAATTTTTTGCGTATTTGACAAGAGATAAATATAGACTTAATAAAAGCTTGTAAAACTTTTAATATCATCGAGATTTAACATAGCCCCGTTCGTGGTGCACCCATAGGCAACTAAATAAGCATCCTTCAGTTTAGAAAACAACTTAGTGGTACTTTTATCGCTAATTCATTTTATGTTATTTCCGATTTTCCACATAATTAGACAAGGGGCAGCCCCGCTAGTCGCGAAGCCACCCCTTTAGTATTTAATAGGTAACATTTTTTGTAATTGTAAAGTCTCAACCCAATCATCTGGGGAATATTATCTAGAAACGTTATTGTTTCATTACCGCGGTAAAATTCCACTGTGTGCCTTCTAACTTAAGCAACGCAAACCCAACCTTCTTTTGCGTCCTTGCAGCCCCAAAGCATGCGCCAGTGTGAATAAGTATCCTAAAAAACAAAAAGCAGAATGCCAGTTTACAGAAACCCGCTACCTAAAATAGCACGAGATTAATTATAACATAGTATTCAATCAAAGTAAAATCATTTTTAAAAATACTTTTTAGTCTCTTTATAAAACTATCGAATTAGGAGCTGAAATGACAATTATATTTATACGATACTATAGACCTGCTACTGGTACATATTCTTCTTACTCATCCAAATAAAAGGGAGTGCCAACTATTATGAAGTTTAAACTGATCATGATATTTCTAAGTGCCTTTTTTATGATGTCTTTAATCATTAGGTAGGTTCAACACACGAAAACTTACTAAATTCACTATAACACCTCTTAGACTTGATTCTTCCTTCTCAATGCTTCATTAGAGTATCAAGCAAGAAATTTTGGAACAGATTGGACATCAACTGGATTCTTTATATCTAAAAAAGTATGCGAGTAGTACTCATCGCATACTTTTTTTGGCTTATGGAACCGCTACTAATCATGATTTATTGTTCTGGAAATTTAAGTACATGTAGACATCTACTTCATCTTCACATTTAATGATTCACTCTTACCACCGACATCATCTTGTTCGAATAATTTTGTAAAAACCTGACTGCTTATCCCTCTACCTTGATAATAAGGATGTATAAAAAACACTCCAGTAAATCCCCCTCTATCGTTAGTTTAAAGGTTACACAGCCAGCGAATGAAGTATCTATTTCAAAAATAGGCCAAATCGAAAGCATTTCGAAAACGTTGGCGTACTTTCATTTCGTCGTATCTTCCCAGTCTTGTTAAATCATCTCGAAGTACAACTGCCCGTAACTCTGCAGTGAGCTCAACGTCTGCATAATTTGACTGGCGGGCATCATTTTATTTTTCATATGTATACCCACCTATCCAAGTCTCGCAACTTGTCATGCCTTAAGGACGCCATAATGGAATTTCGCCGTTACCCTCGTTAACTGTTGAAAACCGTATTGCTCAAACCATTCCGAACGAAAATGTGCTTTCAATACGACACGCTTTTTAGCGACACGTCTTGCTTCATTTATCCAGTCATCTGTTAATGCTAGATGCTCTCCAGCGAATCGTAATGCTTCAAAATTAGTAGCCTCTTCAATGATTTCCTCAAACATTGGATCCATGTACACGACATCGAAAGCATTATCTGGTAATGATTTCAAATAAGTGACTGCTTCCGTCTGTATGACTTCTATTTGACGCATACAGTCTGTTAGTGGCAACTCAGACGTATCATACGTCTGCATGCCTCGCTCCACAATAAAGGCTACGTTTGGATTGGCTTCAAGCCCAATTACACGGCCACTTTCTCCAACTGTGTATGCCGCAAGCATTGCATCAGCAGCAAGACCAAGTGTACAATCTAGCACTGCATCTCCTGTTACTAGCTGCGTCGCCTCCAAAAACGGTTCAGCCTCCCCACGGGCCACACGCTTCAAACGAAAAGCAGCGGAATTTGGATGAAAGAAAAATGGTTCACTCGCCCCAAAAGCATAATAATCATAGCGATTTTTCCCCGCAACCATAACATTGGCCTGCATTTCCTGCGATATCTTTCGCACTGAGCGCTTTTTTCGAGGTTCAAACAAGATATTTAAATTTTTGCACGCAAAAGCAGCGAGCGCCATCGACACGTCGTCTGGTCTGCCCGCTGTAGTGACAATTGTTGTTATTTCTCGCATGTTTGCTCTAGAACGCCCGTTAAATGCGCGGTAATTTGCTCCACAGGGAAACCTTCAATTTGCTCACGTGGAATAAAGTACGCTAATTCGCCATCCTTTAAAATGGCCATTGATGGTGAGCTCGGTGGGACATCCTCAAAAAAACCACGCATAGCCGCAGTCGCTTCAGGATCTTGTCCTGCAAAAACCGTCACTAAATTATCCGGCTTCACTGCCGCTACCGCTTCACGCGCAGCAGGTCGTGCTAGCCCAGCGGCACAACCACACACGGAATTAATAACCACTAATGACGTGCCCTTCGCCTCTGCCATAAATTCATTCACTGCATCCGCAGTCGTAAGCTCACTAAACCCTGCTCCCACTAACTCCTCACGCATTGGTTTTACTACTTGCTTCATATATTCATCGTAAGCGTTCATCTTTTTACCCTCTTTCATATGTATTCACAAAGCCCATTATAGCAAGGTTTCTCACGAATGTACAAAGACATGCTTTTTACCTAATTTCACAGGTTTTCGGGGGAAATGTGACTTTTTTGTGATTTTGGTGACTTTTTTGTGTAACGAAAAGCGTCTTGTTCAACACTCGTTTCACACCTAATAAATGGGATTTATTTCTGCTTTTTGAAAGTATTTTGCTTCGTGGATATGTTTTTTTCAAGATGGATAACTAATTACGGTTGTCTGTTTTTTATGTGTACATTTAATGCCTAATTACCTAAAATGGTAAATAGTAGATTTAAAGGAAGGCGTGGAATAAGTAATGAGTAATTGTCCTAATTGCTTGGCAACTAATTCATATAAACAAATTTATAGAGGAAGTAAAACATTATTAATATGCGAGTATTGTAATGCGGTTAAGGAAGATGTACCAGTAAGAGAAGAGACTATGAGAGAAGTGACAGTGAGAGTAGAAAATGAAGTGCAAAATGAAGTACGAACGACTACTTTTATAGAAAAAGTTTTTATAATTTTTGGCGTGTCAGTAGTCGCTTTGATAGGTTATTTTCTTCAGAATTAAAGCTTTTTCATATTTTATACACAAAAGCTCATGCTTTATGAATTTTTATAAATGCTCGCAGTATTTTATATAGTTGCTGCGAGCTTTTACTTTTATACTATTTTGTCATCTGAATCAAAATATTGTTTCTACTCCTATCACCTTGCACTAATGGAATACATTCTTGAACTTCCGGAACCTTAAATTCATATTCATAAATGTGAAAAAGCCCAGGCTCAAAATTAATTTAGTACCTGGACTTTGAATAAAAATATTTTTTGAAACGCATTTAACATTTTAGTTTGATGTTTGGATAGACGTTAATATCCCATTATCAAAATACAAATAATTATAATTATCGTATACCCATTGTTCACTTGTCCCATATGCATTAACAGTTTTGTTAATATTGCTTGGAGCCCCCCAACTACTTAATAAAACATCATCTTTCGTCATACCTATTGTCACACCGCGAGAAGCTTTTTCTTGAATTAATCTCTTTCTTTCATTGCTTTCTCTTCTTTCAACTTTTTGACTTTCACGTTCATTTTCTAGTTGTTCCATTTCTTCTATATGTTCCGCGATTTCTGTACCAAATTTACTTTCAATAAATGCTAAAGTATCCTTGTTAAGATTTTTAAAATGTAATTCATCGTAGTCTCTACTAGGAAATTCAGAGGCGTTATCGAAAATCCTTTTAACTGATTTATTATACAATTCAATAATTTTCTTTGTAGGTTGTAAATTATTCATATTAGATAGAAAAGTATTTCGATAATGTAATATAACCGTGTCATACTTTTCGTTATTATAATGAGTTATAATTTGCTGCTCTATATTATTAAGTTTCTCTAATTCCTCATCACTATAATCTAATATCTCTTCTACTTCGGCACTTGTTTCAGAAGTTTCACCTTTATTTAATTTAGCAGTACCTAAAATAAAATACCCTGCTCCTCCTATTAAAATAATCAATAAAATACTTGCAAGTAATACTTTTCTCACACTACACACCCCTACTATTTATGTATTGAATTTACCATTTATAATACATATTACTAAATATTAACGTGCGTGTGTATATATTTTCATCTATTTCTACATCTTTGTTGAATAGTAATATACAAACCAACCAAACGATCAGTTGTCATGCTACCACTTTGTAAATCCTTCAAATGCGATTCCTGAATAATACCGACTTTAATAGCCTGTGCAATAAAGTTTTCTGTTTCAGTTTTCATAGCTGGCGAACCTGGATTCCAATTTGTCACTTTGATTTCCTCCTTTTTGTCTTCTACAATTAATTGAACTTGCATTTTGCTATTTGTTGGAACATTTATTTCCCCTTCTAATTTGTATCCTTTTGGCATTTCCCAAGTTGGGTTAACTTCAAAATGCGGTCGGTCGATACTACCTACCCAATCGCCACCCCATGTGATACCTAGGTTACGAGCAATAGCCCCTACCCGATTCAATGTAGTCACATCATATAAAGCCTTTGGAGGGCCAACTGCAATATCCCTTAGGATCATCTCTATTAATAAGCATTAGTTCAACTTTTGTTGATAACGAAAGGCCTTGGAACGAAAAGCCATCACCATATGATTGACCACTTTTTCAACTTCCTCTGAGCGTTGCATTTCTTTTTTTATATGAGCTAGTTCAATCTCGGCTTTCTCACGCTTGGCTTTTTCATGTAGCCATTTTTCATAATCTAATGACTCTACAACATCATTTTCATCGATGCCTTCTGAAGACAATTTCAGAAACGTAACATATTTGCTGACTGTATCGATTAAATCAAAACGTCCATACCCAGCACGACTTATAACACCTTCTTCAACAAGTTGGCGAACACGCATTTCAGTCAAATTGAACATTTTAGCAATGGCTGCTGTATTTACAACGATTTCTGATATATCCGTTTTTCCTGCTGACATAACATCACCTCATTTATCTTTGCTATTTTCTCAAAATTTTTTGCTTTTAAAACATAAAGACAGAGCCGATCTACAATGTGTAGAATCAACTCTGTCTTTATGTTTTGATCTTTCGTAAAACTCGAATAACTAACGAACGCCTCCGTTAGTTGAAATAATATCTAGTGTAACTGCACCCCAATAAAGAATACTAAAAGCAAAAAAGGCTATAAAAAATGTAGCTATAGCTTTTGGTAATTTACCGTAAAAATATATTAATGCAATACCGATTAGTATATGAACAACAGCAAAAAATAAAAAACTCATTTACCGAACCCCCTACCTTGATTTTACCATTTCGCCTTAATCAAACAATAAGATTTTCTTAAATTAACCTGTTCCATTACTTGAATAGCGACAGGATGGAAGGAACACCTTTTTTCACCTTGTATCTAGCCGGATTTCGGGACTCGCGAGACCCGCAGGCCAGCCTTTTTTCGCCAGAAGAACCTATATTTTTTAAATTATGTATCATTTACACACAATTTAAAAGTTCCTCCTATGAAAATTCACTTTCGTCACTTGATTATAAAAAGCGACACCTCGACATCACATCGAAGTATCGCTGGGGTCTTCCTCATATCCATTTATCACACAATATCATCTTAACACATCTAAAAACCAAATCCCTGTCAAAAATCTCCCAAAAGTCTCCCATTTTTCTGTCATGCTTCTTTCAGAAAAGGTGTTTTCACAAAAATTGTTGCTTCTGGTTTGGCTATCTTTTGACAAGTTAACTTTTCCTTTGCACGGAATTCCTTTAATTTTTCAAGAGCCAACTTTAACACCTCCTAACCAAAAATTAACATCTTGTTAACTATATATTAGTTAACTAAAACGGAACTGTAAATAGTTTTACATAAAATAATTTCTATTTAGTTAACTAAATGTATATTTGTGTGTTATCTATCAGTTAACTTGTATAATTAAATATATCGAAATGAGGTGTTTTTATTGAACGGAGAGCGCCTAAAGCAACTTAGAAAAGAAAAAAATTTAACTCAAGCAGAACTAGGAAACAAAATTAATGTTACCAAGGTTTCTATCTCTGGTTATGAAAGTGGAAATCGCTCCCCTGATACAGATACTTTACAAAGACTAGCTGATTTTTTTGAGGTCAGCACCGACTACCTTCTTGGTCGTACAGACACACCTGCACTCACACCACAAGAAAAAGACGAAGCTACTTTCCAAGCCTTCGCCAACGATCCAGAACTGAATGTATTCTACAAAGAGCTGCCCGAATCAGACGAAGAAGCCGTACGAAAACTACGCAACATTTGGGAAATAATTAAAAAAGAGAAAAAATAGGACATGCTG
Organism: Lysinibacillus sp. NPDC048646; assembly: GCF_050272295.1. Lineage (NCBI taxonomy): Bacteria > Bacillati > Bacillota > Bacilli > Caryophanales > Bacillaceae > Lysinibacillus > Lysinibacillus sp. NPDC048646. Next base: position 11,330 of record NZ_JBNNLZ010000039.1, on the reverse strand, counting down.
TAATGGCATGTCCTTAAATACGGCCTTCTCATGTAAAATTTAAACATTAATGGGTAGTTAAAATAACATTTTACGTGTATAGTAGGTATAATTTCACAATCAAATTTATTTATAAAATCTAATTTATGAGGTGTTTGTTTTGCGTAGAGAAGAAGTAAGTTTAGACAAAATTCATATAAATCTATTAAACCCACGTCATTTACCACAAGAAAATGAAGAAAAAGAATTTGAACAAATGATCGAAAATGGACAATTAGAAAATTTATTAAAAGATATTGCACAATTTGGATTAGATCCAAGTGAAAATCTTTTACTAACATATGATGAAGTTCTCCAAGCGTATATTACCGAAGAAGGAAATAGAAGGATAACAGCATTAAAATTATTAAAAGACCCTGATTCTTTACCTATTTTCATTAAAAATAGAGAAAAATACATAGCGATGATTAAAAATACTATACGTGAGACTAAGTACAAAAACATAGAAACTATTCCCGCTGTAATAATGGATAATGTTCCATTAATGAATCATTTCATCGAATTAAAACATACAAAAAATCATAGTGGAGCCGGACGACTAGATTGGGATACTGAATCTCAAATTAGATTTCAAAAGAAGAAAGATCCTTTTAAATTTAATCTACTTAATTTACTAATGAAAATTATTCCAGGAAAAACAAGTAATTTTAATATTACTACAGTAGAAAGAATTATTGGTGACCCAGATATGAGAAAGGCCTTATTTTTAGAAATACATAGACCAACAGGACTAATTAAATTTACTAATAAAGCTGGATACGATGGTTTTGTTTTTATAGTTAAAGGTTTATCAAATAAAACTCTTACAGTTGGAAATTTCCATAGTAAGGAAGATAGAATAAGATTCATAAATGATTTTTTGATTATAAATTCCGAAAATAATACTGAAGGAGATATAGATATTGAAACTCCACTAGTATTTGATAATTTAACATTTGATGATATTGCAGCAACTTTAGATAATCCTGCACTTCCAATAATTAGTGAAGGCAATGATACTATAGAAGATGAAGTGGGTACAAAATTGGAAACAATCAATGACCTTACAACAGAAAACGTCATTGCAGATGACTCTCAAATTAAACCTACTAGGAACACGAGACAACCAGAACCGAAAAAAAGACCATATTTTTTTCATGGTGTTAACTATAAAGGAGATTTATATGGAATAAAACACTCTTTATTTGAAATTCACCGAATAGAAGCAAAAAAATTCACCTTGTCAACAACGATGCTATTTAGGACTTTATTTGAATGTGTAATTCAACAATACGTCATAGTAAATAACTTAGAGATAAAATCCAAATCTCCTATTGATTCCCTATCAATAGCAAGTCTATTAAAAACTTGCACAGAAAATAGTAACGGTAATTTTAAGTCATTAGAAAAACATAACAGTACAATTGCAAGGATACTTAACGAAGCTTATGCGCAAAAAGATTATGATGAATTAAATATTGTCACTCATGGTAACCAAAGAGGTCCATCTTATATTAAACTTGATGACATTGAAAGACGTTGGTATGAAGCCATTAAAATAATGGTTGAGCAAATTTCTGGCCATTAGTAAACAATTTTGCTAGTCTAATTTTGAGGTGATAATATGGCCAACTTATCCCCCTTACGTTATCCAGGAGGAAAAGATAGAACTTATGAATATGTTCGTTATTTAGTTCAGGAACACAACATAACTACTTATATTGAACCATTTGCAGGAGGGGCTGCCGTAGCCCTTAGACTTTTGTTAAATGATGATGTAAGAAAAATTATAATTAATGATGTAGATAAAAGTATTTTTGCATTATGGAATACTATTAAGACAAACCATAAAGCATTAATTCATCTAATTGAAACCACTGAAGTAACAATAGAAGAATGGTATCGTCAAAAAGATGTTCAGTTAGAAAAAGATATAGTAGACGAGCTTCCGTTAGCATTTTCTACCCTATTTTTAAATCGTACTAATAGATCCGGGATTATAAAAGCTGGTGTAATTGGTGGTAAATCTCAAGATGGTAAATATAAATTAGATTGTCGTTTCAATAAAAAGGAATTAATTAGGAGAATAATTAATATAGCGAATAGAGCTGATTCTATTGAAGTTCATAATTTGGATGCACAAGATTTTATTACTTCAGTTATAAAGAAAACTAGAAAATCACTGACATTTTTCGATCCTCCTTACTATGATAAAGGGCCAGATCTATACACAAATTTCTATAAACATTTAGATCATGTTGAATTGGCCAAAACTATCAAGAATGAAATGAAAAATCGCTATTGGATTTTAACCTACGATATCGCTGAACAAATAGAAAAAATGTATGGCGGATATATACCAAAAAGATATTCGTTAAATTATTCAATAGCCAAGCCGACTAAAGGTCAAGAATTTATTTTCTTCTCAAACAAAGTGCAGCCTGGTGATATAGAGTTATATTTAAGAGTCATCTAACCCTACTTTCCCAAAGTAGGGTTTTATTGTACACTTAAAACGAACACTTGTTCTAAATTAATTGTATTTGGGTATGTTTGAATCAATTATACAACACATACAGAGGATTTTATTCTGGAGCTTTACACACGAATGGGCATTTTAACACCACAGCAACTTAATTTCCAAACAATCGCAATACAGCTTGAGATTCGATTGTTTTACTGGCCAGATAAGAGCCAAGCCCTCTTTTTATATAAACGTGCATTCATATTTTTAAATGAACAGCTTAAGGAACAGCAGATATGGCAGAATTTTTGCCATGAGCTAGCGCCATACTTTTACATAGTGGACATCAAGGGCGTATGTCTCCACTATTTCGTGAATACCAAGATAATAAGGCAAACAACTTCATGTATCATGCCTGTATTCCCTCCTTCATGCTGGATGAACTGGAGCATTGTGATGCAGGTGCTCTCACTGTCCAACATGTACAACAACTATTTAATGTCGAATATGATTTTGCTGTAAAAAGATTAGATCAATACATAAGCAACAAACAATTATGCTGAATTGGAATAGCCTATTGGATGTAGCTGTTTTATATTCATGAAAAGATATACATTCACACAAATAGGCATTCAAAAAAAATGAAAAGAAGGTGAAGGATATGAGCTTAGGTTCATTACTGAAAGAACTTCGTGTTGATGAGGGCTTACGTGATGCGGCAAAACGAATGGAAATTACGTATTCTTACTTGGCCATGTTGGAAAAAGGCACTGATCGACGCACAGGTAAACCACTAATGCCAACACCTGAAACGTTACAGCAAATCACCAGCGCCTATAAATACGACTACATGAAGCTAATTGAGGCTGCGGGTTATTTGCATGATCAGGCTTACAACTCTGCATTAAAAGAACCGTTCGCACATAACCCCTCTTTACAGCAATGGTATAAGTCTTTACCCGACTGTAATGAAAAAGACGTTGAGAAACTGAAAACGATTTGAAACGTAATTCATGAAGGTGGTGACAGCTAATGCATTTCGTACAAATTAATAAGACGACATGGCGTTGTCAGGTGAAGGCCCACGTAATCCAGCCACTGGTAAACGGCGCCAAATTACCCGTCGTGGTAAAAGTAAAGGCGATGCAAGGGAAAAAGTCGAGAAAGCCATTGCCGAGCTGAAAAAAGCATATACCTTTGATGCAAAGGTAACGTTCGATGAGTTTAGCCAAGATTGGCTGAAGCTCTATCGCATGAAGGGCAACAAGGAAACGACCAACGAGCATTGTGCCTATTGCATTTCCCTACTTAATCGCTACTTAGCGAAAAAGAAAATGACCGCCATCACGACCATTGAAATACAAGGCACCCTCAGTCACCTATTTGAAAATGGCACAGCCTTTTACACGCTGCGCGGCACACACAATGCTGCGAAGATGATGTTTGCCTATGTGAAGAAAATTGGTTTAATTGAAATGAACCCTGTTGAAGCTTCATTTGTACCGAAGAAAAAGCTGACGTTAGAGGATGTTAGTAATGAGGAAACAGCCAAGCTCTATTTAGAAACCGAAGAATTGAAGGAATTTTTAAGTTACGTGGACAAGCACCGCAACATCATGTACCGCACCCTCATTTACACAATCGCCTTCACAGGCATGCGCCCAGGTGAAGCGATTGCCCTGAAATTAAAGGACATTGATTTAGATAAAAAAGTCATTAACATTAACAAAACGGTCTATGCGAAAAAAAGCATTCGTGGCGACTTCGAGCTCACACCACCCAAAACCTTTGGCAGCGTCCGCTCCGTGGATATTGATGATATTGTCGTTGAGAAATTGAAACAACTCTACCTATGGCGTGAGGATCGCGTATGGATCAAATCCAACTTTGTATTCGGTGATAAGGAAGGCATCCCCCCTACAGTCAAGATGCTTAACCAAACCGTCCGCCGCCTCGGTTCCCTCACCGACATCAACAAACAATTCCGCACCTACATCCTCCTCCATACACATATTAGCTTGTTGGCAGAGGCAGGAGTGGATTTGAACTTCATCATGAATCGAGTTGGCCACAAAAACTCTGAGACAACTACGAAGATTTATTTACATGTTACGTCAGAGATGCGAGCAGTTGCTACGGAGAAAATGCATGCTAAGTTTACGGAGTTGTTGGTGGAATAATTATTTTTCATAGTTTCAATTTATTTGAACTCAATAATAAAATAAGTATATACTGGAAAAAATATGAATGAAAGTGGTGTCTACAATAGTGCAATCTAAATTATATTCTAGTATTTCTCGAATTGATTCTAGTTGGTCAGATTTTTTTACGCCAACTATACACAAATGTTTATTAGACATAGAATCGCGAATTGGACCTGATTATGTACCTTTAACAAATGAAGTTTTAAAATTCACACAAGTCGATTTAAATAATGTGAACGTTGTCATTTTTGGTAGGGATCCTTACCCGGGGCTAGTAAATAACACACCTATAGCAACTGGTCGTGCATTTGAAGTAAGAAACTACTCATCTTGGACACAACCAACAAAAAATGCATCTTTACGAAACATATTCAAATTATTGTATATGAATAAGTATCAAAAAAAACCTGCTATTAAACAAATGAGGAAAAAAATTTCTAATGGCGCTTTTAAACTATCTCCACCAAATGTTTGGTTCACTAATATGGAAGCTAATGGTGTTTTATGGCTAAATACCGCATTAACATGTAAAGAAAATGGAGACCCAGGCTCACACGTCGAAATTTGGAAGGAATTCTCAAAAGAATTAATTAAATTTATTCATAAAAATAATAGTCAGATTACATATGTATTATGGGGGCAATCAAGGGTATTAAGACCCCAGCTAAAGCAATTAGGTGTGTCTGATAAAAAAATTTTGGAAAGTGACCATCCCTCATCAACAAGAAATAAACAAAATACTAGCTTTTTTAAACAAAATTTCATATCTTCTATTGATAATATAAAATGGTTAAGTTGATGTTTGTGGGGAAATTAGGAAAAATATTTAATTATTGTGACTTTTTTCTAAAAGCAACCTAATTTATCCTCTAAAAACGTTAATATATTAAGGTTTACAAAAAAAATGAACGCTTATATTCATCGTAAGCGTTCATCTTTTTACCCTCTTTCATATGTATTCACAAAGCCCATTATAGCAAGGTTTCTCACGAATGTACAAAGACTTGTTTTTTGCCTGATTTCATGCATCTTCAGGGGAAATGTGACTTTTTCGTGATTTTGGTGACTTTTTTGTGTAACGAAAAGCGTCTTGTTCAACACTCGTTCCACACCCAATAAATGGGATTTTATTCTGCTTTTAGAAAGTATTTTGCTTCGTGGATATGTAGCTTTCAAGATGGATAACTAATTAGGTTGTCTGTTTTTTATGTGTACATTTAATGCCTAATTACCTAAAATGGTAAATAGTAGATTCATTTGAAAGCGAGGTATATGTATTGAATAATTGCACTAACTGCTTGGCAAATAATTCTTATAAAAAGATTATTAAAGATGGTTCAATACTATATGTATGTGAGTATTGCAATACAGTTAAAGAAGATACTAAAGAGGATATTGTTAATAAAACTCCTTCCTCAGTTACAGAGTTAGTATCTGAAGCTGAAGAAGTTCCTAAGTATAATGAAAAAAATGTAGCTACAGCAAATTTTTTAATTGGAATAACATTTATCTTCTGTTTATTAGTATTTATAGCAAGCGTATCTGCCCCTTTTCAGAAGTTGATATTTAAAGTAGATAGGTACGTAACCGTTATTTTTGAATCTGATGAGGCAAAAGCAGATCGTACAATTACTCCTGACGAATATAAAAAAATAGAAATAGGTATGAGTATTGACGATGTAAAAAAAATCGCGGGATATCATCCAAACATAGTAATAGTCTATGAGGAATATAAGTATATTGGTCAAAACGGAGTAAAAGAAGATGCTTATGTAAGTTTGGAGTTTTCTGACGATAAGTTAATATCGATTTATGAATATGGATTATTAGAAGAAGAATAGGTTTATTTACTCATTGAGAAGAATTGATAGACCAGGTTCACGAAAATGAGCGCCTGGTTTCATTATTTTTCTACGACTAATTCAATCTTTTAATCGTTCAATTATTTCTAATAGCGATACACAACTCTCAGAAGATAAACGAAAATTTGTTTCTTCTTCTCCCTCTATAAATTTCATTTTTATTTATCATACAACAAAAAAAGAGGTCGTGGAAATAATTGTAAATTTTTAACCTTTTATATTAATTAAGATACCTAATCTCTTAAAAAATATGGACCGGCCATGTATATCTTGCCCCGAACGTGTTTATGGGGCGCTGGTCGGTCGTCGGTCTGTCTGTTCCTAATATTTAGGATTTGATAAATACCAATGGAGGAAACCTTTACCGCCCGTTCCTACCTCCAAGTTAACATTACCGTATGCAGAAAATAGAAGCTTTTGAACATCTGGAACATTTGTAACATATGTATCAGACATTAAGTAGCGTCACCTTTTATGATGAATTTAGTTACTTAATTAAAAGGTAACAACTAAATATTGGAGGCACAGTTTGATTCAAGTACAAAATTAATTTAATCCAATTAATTTTTATTTAACCACTTCTTTGTTGGTTAGATGTGCCAATAAAAAGACGCCGAAGATCACTTCAACATTATGTCTAAAATACGCTCACGTATGCGCTGTACGCTTCGCTTGTATGGCTCATATTAAGCTTGCTTTGCTCCAATCCATCGGAAAGGCATGCCTTCTAACAACCAGTAAAGCACCTCTTGCTCAATGTCACATAAACCTTGTCGATTAGATTTTGCACCACAATCAATTCATTTTTGATTTTGTTGATTCGCACCTCACGTGAAGCTCTAATTTGAACATGTGCATGCACTGGATCACTGTTACCTCCAACAGCTTTCGGCATAGTCGCTTCAATTCCGTACTGCGGCTTTTTATTTCGACTATCCATTCTTCCTTCTAAAATTTATTTACAATCACTGTTAATACATAAGTTTTTCCATAATAGCCCAGACTTTATTGCATGTTGTATCATATCTATATCGATTAAGCGTTTTTGATTGGTCGTTTTGAGTACCTCGCCTTACCAAATTAAACCCTCTTGCTTCAAGGTCAGCAATAGCAATATCTAACTCTGTATCATTTTTCCGCTGTATTGGTGGTAATCTAAATACGCCATTATGAGCTGATAAGCGATTAAACATCCATTCATCCCCTTATAAAATAATCAACTTATCGTGAGCAACAGGGTCATATTTTATTCAGTGAATATTTAGGGATTTTTGGTTATTGAATATAGTTTGTTGATTCAGCAATTTTTCAAATCAGAAAAAATCTACGGATAATAGAACATGTTCTGAACAGACTAAATTCGGGAGGTGAAATCCATGCCAAATAATAACAACAACCAATACGTTAACCAAATCAAACAACAAATCCAACAAGCAGAAGCTAACAAAAATCAAGCTTCTGGTCGATTCGCAACTCCGAATGCAATGAATTCAATGAACGAAGAATTCGGGACTGAGACAGATGTTAACCATGTCAGACAACAAATCCAACAAGCAGAAGCTAACAAATATCAAGCTTCTGGTAGTAATGCAAATAATGGTTACGAAAACAATACAAATTAAGTTGATTGATCCTAAACCGGCAGCCTTTTTTCTGCCGGTTTTTTGTTTGCACCTGCTGAACATTATGCTCATTTGTTCAGTTAATCTCCATGCTGTAGCGTCTGATTACGCTGCGGCTTTTTTTATGTTAAAATTTACATAACTTACATATTGAGGTGATGCTATGGAAAACAATAAATTAATTTGCAAGTCATGCGGCGGTAATTCATTTGGCGAAGGTAAACTTGATGGTTATGCTGCCTTAAGACCAGTTGACAATTTTTTCTCTACAGGATCTCCACTTATTTATACTGTGTGTCAAAATTGCGGAGAAGTAGCTTCAATTAAGGTTGCAAAACCACAAAAGTTCAAATAGTTTCGTACTGAAGCTGTAGCGTCTGCAAACGTTGCGGCTTTTTCTTTTCATCATATTGTGCAATAATTAAATCAATCTACATTTTCAAATATACCCCAATTATGTTATACTTCCATAAGTTGTTAATCCAAATATTAGGGGTTGCTATGCATGAAAACACATTCTAAAATTGGAAAAATCATTTATTTTTTAGGCATCTTTTTGCTTATTAGCGGAACGGGAAGATCAACTGGTTCCCTCGAATACAATTTATTTATTCCAAATAACTCTGTAGCATTAATTTATATTTTTATGGGACTTGCTATTATATTTGCATCAGCCTTTATCAAGCCACAAAAAAATTAGTAGTTAATAATTTTCCATCAATGAACAATATCTTTCTGATACGATTGATTCCCCTTTTTACAAAACACTTTACTTTTGTGGTATAATTACCCAAAAGGAGGCTTGTAAGAATTATGTCATTATTGTTTTTTCTTGTTCCAGCCTTTGTAATTTGATTTTTGATTAAGTTCATTAGCTTGCAGCAGGAACAGAATGAAATCCTAAGAAAAATATCTGACAAGCTTGATAAGTAATTTAATCGGATGGGAAATCCCATCTTTTTTAATGCACATTTTCTTTCGATTAACCCTCATACAGTACAACCTTTTCCTTGTTCCTTAACAATTTTAATACATGGTTACAATTAGGCGATTTTTATATTGAAATACAAACTGGAAAACAAGATGAAATACTTAGTAACGTAAACATAAATTCTCAAGGTCTAGTTCATTTTTGTTTATGGGTAGAAGATTTAAAATCAGTGGTATCTCGCCTATGTGAATTAGGCATCGAATTCTTAATGAAGAACATGAATTCATTTACCATGTTGAGAATGGCAGTTTATGCAAAATAAAATCTCCTGAAGGAACAATTGTAGAGCTTCGTAACAACAAAGGAATTTAAATAACTACTCGTTAGTTTAAGTACATTTCTTCACAAACTTTATAATAATATCAACATAAATTTCCAACGAAAAATCATCTCACCTCTAAAAATCTATAGAGGTGAGATGATTTTAATCAAACTTTTTTATAAAGCTACATTTACTTCCTTCTATCGTGTTTGAAATTTTATCTTTATTAACTCGTGTAACTTGATATTTGGAATATCCTTTAAATATTTATTATTTCTTAATACAATACGCATTTCATAATGCCTTGCTAATTTAAATAGATTCATTATTAGAAAGCAAAAAGCATAACCAAGAGATAATGATAAACCTGAAATTAGGAGAGGAGTCAAAATTTATATTGCTGTAAGTTGACCATAAATTCTGTTATCCATTAAGGAAAATAGTATAAGAAACGCAACAATATAACATTCCTTAGTTAACAAGGGTCTTAAAAATAACCTTTTAATTCGATAAGGAAGAACATTAAAGTTAGAAGTCACATTATAATTTATTGTTCCCAAACATAGTTTCCTAGAATTTAAATACCTGATTTTTTTCCATATCAATTACCGGCACGAAATGTGTATTACTAGGGCGTGCGATAGCAATAATAAGACCATCATCTTTAGAAGCTGGTGCATCGTGCGTAAGATAGTACTTTCTATCCTCCAAATGTGCATTAACTTTTAATCCAGGTACATACTTTTCAATAACCTTTTGAGCTTCTGCAGAATTGATGAATTTTTTATATTGTTTATTATCAAAAAATTCTCCTACTATTGAATGGTTCATATTTTTGCCAACCGCTTCTTTAGTTGGCTCTCTAATAAACTTTCGCATTGTTCTTTTAGACAGTAAAGGCTTATTATTTTTAGCCAAGTGGAGATTTTATTAACACAATTGCGTAGATACCACAATTAGAACCGATTGAGAGAATGTAACTTTTTTAATTAGTTGTTTTAAATTATCCATTCACTAAACCTCCTGTTCACGCATAATAAAAGCCCCATTACATAGTGATATTACTTAAATGCCATTTTTTAACTGTTATTGATTTTGTTCCAAATTTTTAACGCACTTGGATAACAATTATTAATCGAATATACTTCATCAACCGAAAACATTTTTACAAAGACCTCATGTATCACAACAGCTAATTTTTCAACAGAAGTTGCTGTTGGTAATAGTTCTACAATCAGCCTAATTTCTGGGTCATATTCATCGTCAGGTGTATGATGTAAAAATTGCTTCGGATCCCAATCATCAATTACTTCTTTTACAATTTGATAGTGTTTCATATTATCCCTCCTTTGAATTGATTTTTATCTTATTTTACCATAAACACTATTTAACTAAATTACGCAGTTAGTTGAATAACGACAATCTTTTAGAAAACAGCCTTTATCTTTAACATTTATTTTAATCAGTATGGAAGGAACACCTTTTTCCGCACTGTTCTAAAGACCCCCATTAGTACAATAACTGATGGATTGAAAGGAAAATTATTAGTATCGCCATCGCTATTATCAAATATGAAAAAATGGATTTCTTGTCTTTTCTTAAATTTCGTATTTCATTTACAAGTAAATTTATAGCTATAAATATGAATGCGATTTCCGTTAAATTATCGTAAGCAAATCCAAGTATCGCCAGTAGCAATGCGACGATAGCAATAACAATTTGTATCTTATCTAACTTATTAAAAGTTTTTTTCATCGCTTCTCCTTTTTACCATCATTTGAAATAAGTTTTACCACAAGAAAAAGTTGCTTCTTGATACAGATAGGTAAGCCTTTGAAGTTATCGCTGGCTTTTCCCCCTGTTCACACCGTACGTGCGACTTTCACCGCATACGGCGTTCCAACTAA
>NZ_JBNNLZ010000038.1:0-32360 GCF_050272295.1 Lysinibacillus sp. NPDC048646 | reverse complement strand
CTACAGCATCATAAGGTATTTCATTCGTTTTTTTAAGAAATCATTCAATATTCTGCACGTCTATGATTTTTTAAAAATACGTATTATGAAATTGACTCAAATTCTATAAAAGGAAATCTTTATATCCTTAAGAACAACAAAACACCTATCACTCATAAGAGATAATAGGTGTTTTAGAAAACATTATTTTTTCTTTAATTGTTCTAAGAAGTTTGATGCTACGTTTAACGCTTCTTTGTTTTGCTGTTGAATTGCCTCAAATACTTCTGAACGATGAACCATCACTGACTTTGGGGCCACGATGCCTAGCTTCACTTGGTCGCCATCAACCGATAGAATTTTCACTTCTATATGGTCACCAATCATAATAGATTCATTCTTTTTCCTTGAAAGTACGAGCATTATTTAACACTTCCTTCAAGGGCACTTAGCGAAAAGCGTAACGGATAAGCCTTACTGTCACTTAACACAATCTGCTTCCCTACTTTTTTCTTCATATTGATGACAACTGGTGCAAGTAGATTCATTGTAGAGTCACTTAACTGTTCTTTTAATGTCACGATGGCATATGTAACAAGGTCCTCTTCTCGTTCCGCAACAAGTACTTCGCTATCTTCCATTGAAAGATCAAATGCATAATCAGGTTTGAATACAAATGGATAAGCAACAATGAAGCCAAGTTCAGCATTTTCAGTTGCTTGTAATAGCGCAAGCGGTAAATCCTGATCAAGTGGTAATAACACAAACTTCGTAACATCTGGAAATCCTGGAATACCTTCCGGGAATGTTATAACATCCTCGTTCGTTATTTCTACCTCACCTAAAAATTTCGTTGCAATTTTCATATAGTCGTTGCGCTCCTTTATACTATCACGTCCGTTTGAACAGATGGTCTTTGTACCATTGTACCAGTTACTTTTCCAGGTGTGTATTCATGAATTGGTTTGTTCACTTTTGTGTCAATTTTTGGTTCTCTTCTTTGAATATTAATATCAGTTGTACCTGGTGTATAATCAATTTTTACTGAGCCAATTGATGGCACAAATTTAATGTTGAATTGAACGCGATGGGGGCCATGATTTTGTTTCGCGATATTTTGGATAGTTGCACGTCCTTGGTCTTTACCAGCGCTTTCCATCATTTGACGTCCCTCTCTTGCTCTACGGGCCATCCCTTGTAGAGCCTCTTGTTTACCTTTTTGTGCATAATTAGCACTTGATTCAAGTGGACCTATTAAACCTAAGTCCCGTCTTGCTTGTGATGAGTCGATACGTAACACACCACGCGTTGTATTAATTTCAAGAATTGCTGCTGGTTGTTCAATATGCTGTGTTGCATTTGGTTGTTTAATGTACTGCTTTGGCTTCGCGATATCAAGATTCATTTGCGCATCTGTGGTACGAATTTGAATTTGTGGGAGTCGCACTTACACCTCTCCTTTTAAGAAAAGCGTCTGAACAAAATGTCCAAACGCTTATAAATATGTAGCTGATAAAGTTTACTATTATTTGTTCCTAACTCCGAAGCTTTTGTCCAAAAATCAATAATAGCTCATTCACTAATCTCTTTTAAATAAGCTACTTTACCTAATAAAATCTACCAATGTTTGTTGAATGATTTTTGCACCAACCGATAATGCTGCCTGGTGAATTGATTCATGTGTGACCATCTCAGTAATCGCCTTTGCATAATCAACATCCTCATTATTAGATAATTGCTTTGTTACACCTATCTCACGAATAGACAAACGATTTTCCATTAATTCCACACGGTTTTGACGAGCACCAACATCTGCTTGTATCTCAAGAATTTTATTATGCATGGCTGTAATATCATCACCGTTACTCTGATCAGCTACTCCCCCTAGAGCATCACCTATTTCTGCACCAGTAGCTGGTCCACCAGTACGATTAGGATCTAATAAATCTGATATTTTGCCCATCATATTATCAACATCTTGAAATAACTGAAGACCAGGTGTATTTACTGTCAATTGAATGCCATCGTAAACCTCTATTCGCACATCTTCAGCGTTGACATTCGCTGTATTGGCTATACCATTTTCAAATAGTGGTTGATTAGTTTTCGTTCCACTAAAAATATAACGATCTCCAATTTTGGTGTTGGCAACATCTTGTATCTGTTGACGGATTTGATCAATTTCCATTTTTGTTTTTTCTCGTTCTTCAGGGGTATTCGTATCATTTGCTGCTTGAATAACGAGTTCACGAACACGTTTCATCTGTTCCCCTACTTGGTTCAGTGAATCGTCAGTCATATCTAACCAGTTATTCACTTCATTCATATTACGTGTATACTGTTCAACCTTACCTAGATCACGTCGATAGCCCATCCCTTTAACTGCTATAACTGGGTCATCAGAAGGTCTAGTAATCTTAGAACCGGAGTTAATTTGATTTTGTAACTTCGACATTTTTCCAAAGCTATTATTTAAGTTAAGAAGCATGTTATTCGAAAGCATAGATTGTGTTATGCGCATTTTTGTAAGAGCCCCTTTCTTTTATGAAACTTGATTAAGCGATTGTTATAAACCTACACGGCCCATACCGTTAATGATTTTGTCTAATGTTTCATCAACTACTGTGATCATACGTGCATTGGCATTATACGCCTGTTGGAATGTAATCATATTTGTCATCTCTTCATCTAGTGATACTGAACTCATTGATGAGCGATTGTTTGAAATCGTTACTAGTAATGTTTCAGACGTCATATTTAAACGATATGCTTCTTCACCATCTACACCGAGCTTACCTATGATTCCTTGATAGTAGGAGTTAAATGTCGCGCCATCTAAATTACCTTGTACCTTTGATTGGATATTCGATAGTTCAAGAGCCCATTTCCCATTTCCTTCTTCATTCGGTTGTGACGAAGCTGCTAATTTAGAAGAATCCTCTTTAAGATCGGCATTTATACTAATATTTCCCGCATTGATAGTTGTCGAACCATCGGATGTTTCAAAGAAGTCTAGTGTACTTTGAGCTCCTGTTAGATCATAGCCTTGCTTATGCATTGAATTAAATACAGTAGCAAATTCAGATGCAAGTTTGTTGATGCTTGCTAACGTTTCCGGATAATAGCCTTTAGGACCAGTTGCACTTTGATATCCATACGAATTAATAAGTGATAATAGTTTCCCTTTTCCCGGATCAAGCTCGTCATATGATATTGAACCTGAATCTGTTGTACCTGAACCATTTACTACAATATCCGTAAACAAATTCGCTAAATCTTTACCGTCAATTTGTGTTGCGCCACTATTCACTTCAATACTAGCAGCATCCTTGCCATTGACTAATTTAATCTCCGTGCCTGATGGATATGGTTTAAATGAAATGGTTACAGTTCCCTCAGCCACCTCGCTTGCATTTCCACCAGATGGAACACGTTCTACTGATACTGGTATGTAACTATTTAATTCATCAATTAACGTATCACGAACATCATATAAATCATTGGGTACATAGCCATTTGGCTCAATCTCTTGCACTTGCTTATTAATCGCGGCAATTTGTTTGAGAAGCGAATTGATTCGATCCGTCGCCACACTAATTTCATTTCCTAAGTTCCCTTGGATAGTTTTTAACTGTGTATCGATATAATTAAAGGAGGTAGCTAGATGATTGGCACGCTCAATCGCAACTTTACGAGATGCAGCATTTTCTGGATTTGTACTTACGTCTTGAAGCCCCTTCCAGAACTGCTCTAATGCTGCGTTAAGACCGTATTGTGAAGGTTCATCCATGATATCTTCCATTTGAGAAATCGCATTTGAGCGTGATTCCCAATAGCCAAGCTTGTTTGTTTCTTGACGGAATTGACGATCGATAAATTCGTCGCGAATACGTTGAATTGAGCCCGCTTCTACCCCTGTTCCCATATGCCCAGGATAATAAGGCGTGTTTAAACCTGCTGTTGGAAATCCTGGTGTTGCTTGCATGTTCACGCGTTGACGTGAGTAACCAAGTGTATTGGCATTTGAAATATTGTGTCCAGTTGTATACAAAGCCGATTGTTGTGTAAATAAACCACTTCTACTTGTTTCTAAGCCCATAAATGTTGAGCGCATCTATTTTCCTCCCTATAGTAACCTCCAAAAAAATCAAGTATTCAATTTCGCAGGCGCAAAAACCTATGCTTGTGAATCGAAATATGATTTTTTGGCAACTGTATTTGTGCCGCGTACCTCACTGCCCGAGTAGTTCATTTGCTCGGGACGTGGACGTAGCGTATCTAGTGTCAGATTGACAAATTGTAGTGATTGAAACACTAACTTTTGATTTAAATCATTTTGTTTACGTAAGTCCTCTATGATTAGCATTAATCGATGGCGCACTGTTGACAGTGTGTCTTTTTGAGCTGGTTGTTCAGCAGCTTCGATGACATCAGCGACAGTCATTTTGTCAGTAGAAGCAAATCCTTTTGCTTCAAGGTAGTCCGTTACCTGTTTTTGACGCTGTTGCTCGAGCTTATCGATGGCCGCTACATGCGCCTGCTCATCCTTGAGCATTTGGTCCAGCGATTCGATATTGCCAGCTTTAATGATTTCAGTTTTTTTAAAGGCTAGTTCAAGTAAGCTTTTATGCATTCTTTCTAGCTTTGTTAATGTAGAACAAATCACTTCTACAGACATATTGCTAAACACCCTTTCTGTGATTCTCTAGAAACGATAATATTTCAGCATATCTTCTGCGACTTGTCGAGCATTTACTTTGTAGTCACCCGAAGCAATACCTTCTTTAAGTTGTTGCACACGCTCAGCGCGCTCAGCACTATATGTTGATACGCCTTGCATTTCCTGTGCTGTTTTTGAAATTTCAATTTTATCGGCAAAAGTTGCTTTGTTGTCGCCCGATTTTACATTGCGCACTTGATTTTTATAGGCGTTTACAGCATTCACACCATAAGATGTAATTTTCATTACAGGCCCCCCTATCTAAAAAGCTTATCTTACTATTATTTCGGACTGTCTCACACAATGTTAAGTTTTCAAACATAAAAAAAGATGGCTCAAAAGTTTTTGAGTCATCTTTTTCTTCACGTGACAACTTTAACAGAAAAGTGTGCTAATTATATATCAATTACGCCTCGGCGTAATTGCCGTCCGGTGGCTAACTTTATTCGGTCGTCTTTTTCTGCATGCGAATAGAAACTAAAACTAGTATTTTCAACAACTATAGTGGTGGAAGGCCTCTACTGGATAAAGTAAAATTAACACAGTCACTACTTTATTTTTTGCGATCAGCATGATACGTTACACGATCGCGTTGTGCAACACTATCTCGGAATTCCTTTGCCGCATCAAATGTACGAAGATCTGACTTTAATTCGTTCTGGCATTTTGAACAGAGTTTGCCCGTTGTCGTTAAATGACCACAGTTATCACATGGGTAACCTAAATTCGGGAACATTGCTGGCTGCAAACGTCCTTTGCGAACCCATCTATATAATAGTTCCTCTTCAGCTCCAGTTGCCTCAACAATGCGTTCAACAGTTGCTGCACGGTTTTCACGTTTGCGTAAAAATCGATAAACAATTTGATATAATTCTTCTTCAGATTGAGCACATTTATGACATACTTCCCTTACCCCTATATAGTTAAAAAACTCATTACATTTTGGACAATTGCGAACCTCCGCCATCTAATCTTCCTCCTCTTGCATGATAATTATTATATACAGTGAAACTTCAATCAGTGGGGGGTTCTTCATCCCCACTGATTGTACGTTGAACCAATCGGGCTTTTACGGTCAGTTGATTCAACCGTTTAATCTTTCCACTGAAGGTGGGCGTCTTACTGACTGTTACAGCGGGATAAATTGGCTAATTATACTATAGAATTTGTACTATCTATTATACATGATGCTTTTTTAATTTCATCCACTAATTAAAGTGAAACTACGAACATTTTTGGCACCAGCTTCTAGGAGAACCTCAGTGGCATGCCGTAATGTCGTTCCTGTAGTTTGTATATCGTCAAAAAGGACATATTCTTTATACGCTATACTTACGTTAGATAATAATCGAAAGAGTGGTGTCGTTTGTAAGCGTTCCTCTCTATTTTTCGAACTTTGTGTTTCAGTCGTCGTTTTTTCTAATAGTTGTATATAGGGGATTTTTGCGGCTTTTAGTAGCTCCTCCATATGTGAAAAGGTGCGTTCTTTTTGTTTTAAGGGATGCATGGGGATTGGTATAATGGGCGACTTTTCATGTTTGAATTGCCGATATAACTCCTGACGAAATACTTTGGCAAGCGCCACATCTTGAAGGAATTTATATTGATGCAAATAAGCCTTCATGGTGTCATTATATTGATACAATGCTGTGGTTGTAAGAGAATGTTCGAATCGTGAGGCACATTTCTCGCAAATGCATGGCGGGAATTGTTTAGTTAATAGTAATTTCCAGGAAGCTTCTGATTGTAGGGACTGTGCGCATAATAAGCAATGCGTTTCAATTTTATTCATAGTGAGAATCCTATCTTATTGTTATACTGTATCTTTGCTCGTGCCTCATCCATTTCTGCTGTAATGCCATGATGAAAAAATACCACATCGCCATCTGCAAAGGCTGCATTCCGCCCAACACGTCCTGCCATTTGTATCAGTGCGCTTGACGTAAAAATAGAAGATTCCGCCCCGACGACAGCAACCTGTACATTTTTTATGGTGATACCTCTTTCTAAAATGGTTGTCGTTAATAATCCAGGAATTTCTTCATTGCGTAGCTTAAGCACCTTTTCTTTCCGTTCAGGGTCTTCTGCATGAACCACTAAAATACCCGGATGTAATGCTTGAAAAAGTGGCATGGCAATAGCCAGTAATTCGACTTTCGATAAAAAAATAAGGAATGGCTCATTTAGTGCAAGTCGATCTGCTGTCCATTTTTTCAACTTTAGCGGAATTTTACCTCGTCTAAAACTTTTTTCATAGCCCCATAAAGAACTGTATCGTGGCACCGGCAACGGTTGATTATGATAACGCTTTGGAATAAAGGAACAGCTAGTGTTTTGATACCGATTCAGTAATTTTTGTGATGGGGTTGCTGTCACAAATAGAATGGGCGCATCAGCAGTTTTTGCCTTTTGCACAGCTCTTTGTAAGGTTTCATCAAATGTATAGGGAAACGCATCAGCTTCATCCACTATCATGACATCAAAAGCTTGTTCAAAACGGTATAACTGATGGGTCGTTGCCATGACAAGCTGAGCGTAACCTTTTTGCAGTGGAGCCCCGCCATATAATGCATGAATAGTCGTTTGTGGAAAAACTTTCAGAAAGCGCGGAAATAATTCTAACACCACATCTGTTCGCGGCGTGGCGATACATACTCGTAAGCCATTTTGCAATGCATAATGGACAGATAGAAAAAGCAACTCCGTCTTACCAGCTCCACACACTGCACTGATCAGATGAGATCGTTTCGCTTTCACACTTTCTAGCATTTCATCGGCTGCCTGTTGTTGAAGTACTGTAAATTGTCCGGTCCAGTCTAATGAATGCCTTGTTTGTCTTATGGCTTGGGGACCTCTCCATATCACTAATTGTGTACAACTGCTAACCCTCCCCATAGTAAGACAATGTCTACAATAGACGCATAGCTGCCGACATTTTGAACAGTCAAACGTCGTAAATTGCTGAGGGTCTTCGTTATGGCATCGATTGCATTTTAAATGCGGTGTTTTTTGAATACCTTCTATTATAGTACAGTAGTTTCGTTCGATTGCCCGTTTCATATCGTTTTCTGCAATTGGTGTATGCTCTCTTAGCCAAATCCGCCCCTCATGAAAATCTCGTAATGCAGGTGGCAATAACCAACCTCTGTATTTCATATGTGTTTAACTCCTTTCTCCTCGTGATTATTTCTTTTCTATCGGCGATTTCCGCACTTCTTTCTACCAAATAAAAAAAACAGTCTCTACTATAATTCTGTAGAGACTGTCTTCACATCGAAACTATTTTTTCGTCCAGCCTAGCCCCATTGCACCTTCACCTAAGTGTGTACCGATAACTGGACCGAAATAGCTTAATTTAAAGTTTACATTCGGGTAGCTTGTAGCAAGCTGCGCCATCCATTCTTCGGCTTCTGCTTGGCAATTGCCATGAATGACCACAGCATCCATTGCCTCGTACTTACTAGCATCTTGCGCTAACAGTTCTTCCGCTCGCTTTAATGCCTTTTTACGTGTACGAATTTTTTCAAATGGCACAATCACCTTATCCACAAAATGTAGGACTGGTTTTACTTGTAATAAGCCACCAATTAATGCCGCCGCTGCAGACAGACGCCCTCCGCGTTGTAAGTGCGCTAAGTCATCTACAATGAAGTAAGCACGAATATACTGCTGCATTTCCGCTAATGCTGCAAGTATTTCTTTTGCTGAAAAGCCTTGTGCAGCCATTTCCGCTGCGCGTAATACGTAAAAACCTTGGACAGCACAAGAAATTTCGCTGTCAAATGCGTACACATCAAAGTCTTCCACCATTTCGCCTGCTTGGACCGCCCCTTGATATGTACCGCTTATACCACTTGATAAATGTATGGATACTACCTCGTCATAATCCTTTGCCAGTTCTTCAAAGAGCGACGCAAACTCTCCTACTGGTGGCTGCGTTGTTTTCGGAAATTCCTTTGTACCACGTACTTTATCATAAAATTCAGATGCCGTGATATCAATTTCTTCTGCAAATAATTCGCCTGCGATGTTTACACTTAATGGAATCATACGAATGTTTAAGCGTGCACGTTCCTCAGGCGTAATATATGCAGTACTGTCTGTTACGATTGCCGTCCTCATCCATGTCCACTCTCCTATGCTCCATAGTTTACAGTAAAAAGAAATGAATGTGAAATCAATTTTACCTGTGCGTAATCTTGTTCAGACTTTGATTTGGCTTGTACAATTCACACCACTCAAAATTTGTAACATCCGCGAGGTTAGCCTTATTCTACAAGAAATTCTGTCGTATAAAGCTGAAATTTCACATTCATTCCCTATGTATGATAAAGGGAATTAAATTCCCCTTGTTCTACTTGCCCGTGCTTGATTTTGTGTCGTCTCCAATATAAAAGACGCTCGTTACCTTCCAATCTCCATCCTCTTTGACAAAAACCGTTACCTGTTGACCAGTACTTTCATGCTCAACCTTTGGTTTTATTTGCATAAAATGCACGATCATATTTGTATGAACCTGCGCTTCATTTTCGCTATATTTGATAATCGTTGTATCTTTAACATCGCGTTTAGCATCTGTCTGTTCAAAAACTTCTGTAGTGTATTCTTTTTCTTCTTCATACTTGAAGCCTTTTGGATTCTTCGATATCATTTGCATATAACGATCTATATCTTCCTCATTGAATGCAGCAATATATTCATTGAAAGCTGCTAAAATTGCTTTTTCTTCATTAGATGGAATATTTTCCGCCTTTGTAATTTTCCCACCATTCGTTTCGAAGCCAACTGTGCCTTCATCAATGATTTTTTGTCTTTCTTCTACACTTAACTCATCATTTTTATTACCACAGGCAGTTAACACAAATAAGGTTAAAACTGCTAGAATACTTTTCTTTAACATCTTAAAACCTCCCGCGCAATATTGTAGCATATAAATGCTTTCGTAGGAATTTTGTTGCGCATTTTCAACTTTTAGTTGTTACATCTTTCTTATGACGCTATAAGCTATAAAATGTTGCACATCAATTGCGCCTCTGCGTAATTGCATCCGAAGGCCTTATCAAAGAAATATTTGCTGCATAAAGAGAAAAAACTGCTTTAAAAACTACTTCATCTTTAAAGTAGCTTTTAAATACAGCTTTTATTCCTATACTATGCAATTAACGTACTTCAACCCAGCCGTTTTTAATAGCTGTTACAACAGCTTGCGTACGGTCGTTCACATTCATTTTTTGTAAAATGCTTGAAACGTGGTTTTTTACTGTTTTTTCAGAGATAAACAATGTTTCACCAATTGTACGGTTTGATTGACCATCTGTTAATAGTTGTAATACTTCACATTCACGTTTCGTCAATAAATGGAATGGACGGCGAATTTCTGTTTGATGGAAGTTACCTTTGTTTTCATGTTCAGAAAGACGTCGGAATTCTGCTACTAAATTTTTCGTTACTTTTGGATGTAGGTAAGAACCGCCGTTCGCCACTACTTTAATGGCTTCTACGATTTCGTCAGCATCCATCTCTTTTAACATATAACCAAGTGCACCTGATTTCAGTGCATGAGTAACGTAAGTTTCATCATCATGAATGGATAGCATGATTACTTTTGCATCTGGAAATTCTGCAATTAAATCTGCTGTTGCTTCTACACCATTTCTGCCTGGCATATTAATATCCATTAATACCACATTTGGTTGATTTTCTGCGTATAGGTTTACTACATCTGTACCATCGTCACCTTCAGCAACTACATCAAACGTATCTTCAAAATCTAAAATACGTTTTACCCCTTCACGGAATAGCTGGTGATCGTCTACAATAATAATCTTCGTCATAAGTCTTTACCCCCTAAATTTCTGCAACAAATTGCTTCACTCTACTTCTAACGGAATTTTAAATAGGACCGTTGTGCCTCGATTTATCTCACTATCAATTGAGATTGTACCATTTAAGATTTCAATTCGTTCTCGCATACCTAAAATACCAAAAGAATGGTCTTTGACGCCGCGAGGATCAAATCCTACGCCATCATCTTTTACGACGATATTTACCGCATTGGGCAACCACTCGAGCTTGACCCATATATCCTTACATTTCCCGTGCTTCATGGCATTGGTTACACATTCTTGCACTAAACGGAAAATGGATACTTCATAGTTTGAAGGAATACGTTGTTCGGTGCTTCTTGATTGGAAATGAACTTCGACACCAGGATTATATTCAGTCACTGTCGACAAATATTTCTTTAATGTCGGAATAATGCCCAAATCATCGAGCGCCATTGGTCGTAAATCGTAAATAATACGACGCACTTCAGATAATGCGTTACGCACCGTTTTCTTTAAATCAGCTATTTCCGCCAAAGCATTTTCAATGCCCTTTTCACGATACGTTCTTTCAATTAAATCAGTGCGCATTAATACATTGGCCAACATTTGAGCAGGTCCATCATGAATTTCTCTTGATAATCGTTTCCGTTCTTCTTCTTGTGCAGCGATTATACGGATACCAAAATCCTGCTTCATTTTTGCTTGTTCAAGCGCTAACCCAACATTTTTTAAATCCGATGTTAAATAATTTAAAACGACATTCACTTGATTGACAATATGATCAGCACGTTCAATCGTATCGAGTAATCCTCTTAATCTTCTCTCTAAGTCATCTCTTTTATCGCGTAATTGCTTTTCTTGTGTTTTAATGACTGATAGTTTCACTTGAAAATCATGTGCCGTTTCATATGCATCTCTAACTTGTTCTTCGGTATAATTATCAAATGCTTTACTCACTAACACAAGTCTTTGCTTAGCAAGCTGCGTACTTTTTTCTAAAGCGTCGCCTTCATCGATAACTATTGATATTTGTTTTCGTACAATTTCTAGCTCTTTTTGCATATCTTCGAAGCTTAAACGACTTTGTTCGCTTATAATGAAGATATCATCTTTGGAGCTCATTATTGTCTCTAACATTCGATTAAATACGTCATCAAGCGACTCTAAATCGAAGGTATCATTTGAAAACATAGTGTACTCCCCAGTCTAATGTCCTTATGATTACATACTATTTTGAAAGACCAATTTCATAAGTCTATACCTATTATAGCATCACAATCATAAAATTTAATGCTTTTTCTTTATGAAAATTATAGAATACAACCCTATTTTAAAGGAGAATGACATATATGAGAGAAAATTATTTAACTGTTAAAGGATATGGAGAAAGTGAAATCATTATTTCTAAATCACGCTTTCTCACTTATATAGAACGTGCAGAGACAGAAGAGGATGCAATTACTTTTATTGAAAGTATAAAAAAATTACACCATAATGCCACACATAATTGCTCGGCCTATATAATTGGGGCACATGATCATATTCAAAAGGCGAATGATGACGGGGAACCTAGTGGCACAGCTGGCGTCCCAATGTTAGAGGTATTGAAAAAACAAGGTCTAAAGGATACGGTCGTTGTCGTTACACGCTACTTCGGTGGCATAAAGCTCGGCGGCGGTGGTCTTATTCGTGCATATGGAAAAGCAACAACTGAAGGCTTACTCGTTGCACAAGTTGTCGAACGAAAGTTACATCATATTATAAAAATTGCCATCGACTACACATGGCTAGGAAAAGTAGAAAACGAGATTCGTAGTTCTTCCTATACATTAGAAGAAATTAGCTACCTAGAAGGTGTCGAAATCATTGTTTCTGTGCTAAAAGAGCAAGAAGATTTATTCCAAAATTGGGTAACCGAATTAACAAACGGACAAGCAAAAATCACTTTCGAGGATGCACAATTTATCGAATTTGTTGTGAAATAAATATTTTTAATTGTCGAATATGGAATGTCCATAGTATAATTTTAATATTGAGCTATTTTATCAGTTACACGATAAGCGTAATTAGACCCAAGTTTTGAATTAAATCCATGTTGCGTAATGTAACACTTAGTAGTTATCACATTAATATAGTTTACTAACATTAGCTCTTATCACATTTTTCACCTACACACTAATAGCTTTACTGAATTAAATAATTTTATGCGTTCGTCCCCACGTATTGAAGAGGTAAGGTTAATTGCTACATTATTCCCAAAAGTTAGAGGAGAATATATAAATTATGAAAAGAAACAATTTAAAAAAGAAAAAGAGGTCATCTAAAGCTTCCTTAATTATCAAAGTAGCTTTACTACTCGTTGCTAGTTTACTAATTTGTGTCACTGCTTACGGTGTCTACATCACGAAGCAGGCTGAACATGCAGCAGACTCAGCGCACGAGGTATTAGAAGGTCGAGAAGTTTCTACACTACGTGAAGAAAAAGTAGAACCTGTGCATGATAATGTTTCCATTTTATTTGTCGGTGTAGATGATAGTGAAAATCGAGGTCAAGGTTCTGAAAACTCGCGTTCAGATGCGCTCATTCTAGCAACGCTAAACAATAAAACGAAGACGATTAAAATGCTAAGCATCCCTCGCGATTCTTACGTTAATATTCCTTCCGTAGGATATAAAGATAAAATTGCCCATGCACATGCGTTTGGTGGTACACTTTCTACAATTGAAACCGTTGAAGGTTTATTAGATATTCCAATTGATTATTATGTACGTATGAACTTCAATGCTTTTATCGATGTTGTTGATGCATTAGGTGGTATCGAGGCAAAGGTACCATATGTTTTACATGAGAAGGATGAATTCGATCGCAATTCAATCAACTTACAACCTGGCTTGCAACATTTAAACGGTAGTGAAGCACTCGCGCTTGCTCGTACACGTAAGCAAGATAGTGATATTGAACGTGGTAAACGTCAACAAGAAATTTTAACAGCGATTATTAAACAAGTGGCTTCAGTTGGCGCCATTTCAAAATATGATGATGTCATTAAAGCAATCGGTGATAATATGAAAACCGACATGACATTTAGTGAAATGAAATCTTTCCTATCTTATTTAACGCAAGGTATGCCACGTATAGACTCATTAACGCTAGATGGTACGGATGATATGTCAACAGGCATATACTTTTATCAATTAAATCAAGAATCAGTAGATGAAGTAACGAGTACACTCAAAAATCATCTCAACTTAAATAAATCTTCGTCTAGCCTAACTAGTGGTAATACAGGTAAAGATAACGCAGCTGCCGAAGACGATCCCTCCACAAATGAATCAGCACAATAAACATCAAAAGCCTTTCCAACATCAAACTTGATAGTGGAAAGGCTTTTTTCTGTCTTGATTGATGTAATTCTTCTTTTTTCCGCGGTCTACGCATACTACTTGTGTGTTCGTTTCTGGCTCACGAGCGTTATTCTTGGTCACCCGAGCGTTCATTCCTTGGCCCCGAGCAGTACTCTTGGCTACCCGAAACACGAAAAAAGCAATCACACACATCGCGCATGATTGCTTTCTCGGTTTTTATTTATTAAATATCCGCACAAAATTTAGTAGCGGTTTATAATTTTTACCTGCTAATCCTATCACTTCAACAAAAATTTCAATGGCCGTTAAAATAACAGCTACCAGTAAAATGGCACCCCATAATTTTGCCATCGAGAAGATGATAGCAGCTAACCCGAACATCATGGCAATACCATAAATAATGAGAACTGTTTGACGATGCGTAAAACCCATGTCCAATAATCGATGATGTAAATGGGATTTATCTGGATCTGACCATTTCTTCTTCATACGTACACGACGTACAATCGCAAAGAATGTATCAGAAATTGGTACACCTAGCATAATAACTGGGATAATTAACGAAATAAATGTGACGTTTTTAAAACCTAGTAATGCTAATACCGATATCATAAAACCAAGGAATAATGCGCCGGTATCGCCCATGAAAATTTTCGCTGGATGGAAATTATAAAATAGGAAACCGATTGTTGCTGCTGCTAAAATGGCTGCAATCGCTAATACAAACATATTGTTCATAATAATGGCCATACCAGCTAAGGTAATAAGGGCAATTGATGAAACACCGGCTGCTAGCCCATCTAAGCCATCTATTAAATTAATGGCATTGGTGATACCAACAATCCAAAGAATTGTTAAAGGTATACTTAGAAAACCAAAATCTAGCATACCCACGAATGGAAGGTTAATGGTTTCAATTTGAATTCCACCAACAAAAATAACTATGAGTGCTGCAATGAGTTGACCAAGCATTTTTGCCTTTGCCGAGATTTCACGCATATCATCAACGACACCGGTTGCTACGATAATACAAGCTCCGATAATAATCGCCACTAAACTATATTCACTAGTATTCCACGGTAGGTTGTTTATTAAAAATGGATATAGTATTGCTACCCCTATTAAAAACGCAAGGAAAATTGCTAATCCGCCAAGTCTTGGCATTATTCTTGCATGTACTTTTCGATAGTTCGGCGCGTCAACGGCACCTATTCTGAACGCTAAACGTTTAACTAGTGGAGTTAACAAAATGGAAGCAACGAACGCTGCTATTAAAGACACGTAAAGCATGTCTCTCCTCCTCAAAAAAAATAATCTACATTTAAAACCATTTTGATTATAGCACGAACAAGCAATGAAATATACTTTTTCTATTTATTTTCCACCATTTCACAAATGACATATTTCCTTATTATTATGTCCGTGTGCGCTATGTCAAATGTAGTCACCATTCGTAAAATTTGATAGAATAATGAAGTGTCTAGCATTTAGACAACATTAAAGGAGCGTAAATTCATGTTCTCAATTTTTAAACGTAATAACGAGCTAACAAGTGCTCGTCAACTAAAACGCTACTATAAAATAGTAGAGCAGATTAATAATCTTGAAGAAAATTATGTCAACAAGTCAGATGATGAATTAAAAGAAATGACTTTTATTTTCAAGGATCGTTTAGAACAAGGTGAGCAAATGACATCAATCATCCCTGACGCCTTTGCTGTCGTACGCGAAGCCTCAAAACGTGTATTAGGTATGCGTCATTTTGATGTACAACTTATTGGTGGTCTTGTACTAACTGAAGGAAATATTGCCGAAATGCCTACAGGTGAAGGGAAAACGCTCGTTGCGTCACTTCCATCTTATGTACGCGCATTAGAAGGCAAAGGTGTTCATGTCATTACGGTAAATGATTATCTTGCTAAGCGTGACTTTGAACTTGTAGGACAAATTCACCGTTTCCTTGGCCTAACAGTTGGCTTAAACGTGCCAATGATGGAGCCAGAGGCAAAAAAACAAGCCTATAATGCAGATATTACATACGGTGTCGGTACTGAATTCGGTTTCGACTACTTGCGTGATAACATGGCACATAGCTTGGCTGATAAAGTTCAACGTGCCTACCACTTCGCTATTATCGATGAAGTTGATAGTGTACTAATCGATGAAGCAAAGACGCCACTAATTATTGCTGGTAAAATGCCTGCGAACGATGAACTACACCGTATTGCATCAATGCTCGCTAAACGCTTCAAAGAAGAAGAAGACTATGACTTTGACGATGAAACAAAAGCTACTTCTTTAACGGATAAAGGCATTGAAAAGGTCGAAGCTGCCTTCAATGTTGATAATCTCTATGACCTTGAACACCAAACACTTTATCACTACGTTATCCAAGCTGTTCGTGCTCACGTTATGTTTAAACGCGACGTTGACTATATTGTTAAAGATGACAAAATCGAACTTGTCGATATGTTTACAGGTCGTATTTTAGAGGGTCGTTCACTTTCTGATGGCTTGCATCAAGCTATTGAAGCGAAAGAAGGTGTAACAATTACTGAAGAAAACAAAGCGCAAGCACAAATTACGATTCAAAACTATTTCCGCATGTATCCGAGGCTTTCTGGGATGACGGGTACAGCGAAAACACAGGAAAAGGAAATACGAGAAGTGTACGGTATGGAAGTTATTCAAATTCCAACAAACCGTCCA
The DNA here is from genome assembly GCF_050272295.1 of Lysinibacillus sp. NPDC048646. Classification (NCBI taxonomy): domain Bacteria; kingdom Bacillati; phylum Bacillota; class Bacilli; order Caryophanales; family Bacillaceae; genus Lysinibacillus; species Lysinibacillus sp. NPDC048646. Next base: position 15,758 of record NZ_JBNNLZ010000038.1, on the reverse strand, counting down.
CGTCAGCGTGTCGATCAGCCTGACATGATTTTCAAATCACAAGAAACTAAATATAAATATGTGGCAACTGAGGCTAAACGTCGTCATGAAAAAGGTCAACCTATTTTAATCGGTACCACTTCTATTCTACAATCTGAAACTGTTGCAGATTATTTGAAAAAGGAAGGGTTAAAATTCCAATTATTAAACGCGAAAACAGTTGAACAAGAAGTTGAACTGATATCTGAAGCAGGTCAAAAAGGCCGAATTACAGTCGCAACAAATATGGCTGGCCGTGGTACAGATATCGTGCTAGGTGAAGATGTACATGCACTTGGTGGTCTATATGTCATCGGTACTGAAAAGCATGAAAGCCGTCGTGTTGATAATCAGCTTCGCGGTCGTTCAGGTCGTCAAGGCGACATTGGCGAAAGCCGCTTTATTCTCTCTATTGAAGATGATATGTTCCGTCGTTACGCAAAAGAAGATGTTGAAAAGTTCTCTGCCAAAATGATTGCAGATGAAAATGACGTCATCCAAAACAAAGATGTACAAGAACTTATCGACCGCACACAACGCATTGTTGAAGGCTCACAATACGGTATGCGCGAGTACAATCTAAAATTAGATGATGTTATCAATGATCAACGTACAGTGATTTACGGTCTACGCGACAAAATTTTAGCCGGTGAAGATTTAATGGGCGAATTGAAAAAAATGTTGAACGAAACAGTGGATTTTGCTGTACGTGATGCAGCGCCAGATGAATTGCCTTCTATCGAATGGGATTATGACCAGATGGAAAGCTCACTTAATTCTTTATTCATCACGCCAGTTACCATCGACCGAGAAGTTGGTAAAGTCAAACAAATTTTAGCTGATGTACAGCCTTCGGTACAGGAACTGCTTAACCAAATGGAGAAGTTTACCGAAAATACGCAAGTAATGGCTGTTATTCCTCAAGTAATGCTTAGCTATATCGATAGCGGCTGGGTGAAACATTTAGAATCAATGGCGCATCTAAAAGAAGGAATCGGTTTACGTCATTACCAACAAGAGGACCCTATGCGAATTTATCAGCGTGAGGGGCTTGAATTATTCGGGAAGAATTTCCAAGAATTACGCCGTTCTATTATTATAGAAATTACAGGCTTCATGAAGATGATTGAAGCTGAACAGGGGGAACAACAATAATGAGCTTATTTTCATTCTTTAAAAAATCAGACAAAGTCGGTAAAGAAAACACAATCGACTCTAACGAATTATTAGGAAATGCTTCTTCAAAAAAGAGCGATAATCGTGACGTTGTAACAAAATTATCGTTCCATCCTGAATGGGATGTTCCACAGGAGCAAAAATACATTTTCAACTTCCTTGCCAATGAACTAGAACCATTAAAGCCCAATCAATTATCGCTTTCTTCTATTAGTATTGAAGAAGACCCTCGCTCAGGAAAATGGCTCGTTCGTGCATTCTTCCGCTCTTCTTTACCGGAGGCAATTGAGCTTGGAGAAATTGAATTATTCATAATGGATAAAAATGATGAGCTTGTAGCATCTAAAAAATTCGATTTCAAAGCACTAGGGACAATTCCAGCTGAAAGTGCTCGCCCTTGGGTATTTGAATTTGAAAAATCAACATTAAAAGTAGCTGAGGTACCTGAAGACGGCTGGAAAATTGCCTTTAACCTTGTATCCTTACGTGGACATCAGTTAGAGCTAGATGAATCATGGGAAAAACAATTACCAGCAACACAAAAAGAAGAGCTTGCGAAAATCGTAAAAACATTACCAACATTAGGTGAAACAGAAGTTAACTTTACAGGACTTCAAGCAAAACTTGCTGAGAATGGTAGTTTAAATGTTTCAATCTTTATTCGTAACGGTCATAACAAAGCCATTAACTTAGAACAATTACCATTAGAAATTATTGATGCAACTGGTAAACAAGTAGCAAAAGGCTCATTTAATATGGACCCTATCCTGACAGTACAACCAAATTCAACGAAGCCATGGACGTTCATTTTCCCGGCTGAACTTGTTGAAGCAGATGATGCTGACCTGTCTCGCTGGACAGCACGTGTAACACAATAATTATTAAAACTCCCTCTTTCTTACTTAAGGGGGAGTTTTTGTATGCCTGGATGGTTTTATCAGCGATATTTCTATTTCTATCAGCGATTCCCACAATCCTATCGCGTGCAAAGGCCTTTTTCCAATCAATAAAAAGGCGATCTCAACATGTAGCAGAGAATCGCCTTTTTATTATTTCACTAAATCGAATCGTTTATAAGCTACTAATCTACTTGTCCAGTAAGAATAGGTAACATCAGAAATTTCAACACCTTCTGTACCTGCATGAACAAACTTATTATTACCCAGATAGATACCCATATGAGAAATACCTTCTTTATAAGTATTCTCGAAAAATACCAAATCTCCAGCTACTGGATTCTTCACATGAGTAGTACTAATAGAATAATAACCTTCACTACTGTCTCTGCCAATCTTTAAACCACCCTGGTTAAATGCGTAGAAAATAAATCCACTGCAATCTAGCCCTTCTGGTGTGTTGCCCCCATATAGATAAGGTGTCCCAACTAATTTATTTGCAGTCTCTACTATTTTCTTATAAATAGCTTGTCCATTAGCAGTAGGATCTTTTGTTGTTACGGTTGATGATGTACCCGTATCTGGCGTCACAGGGTTATGTATTGTATCACCCTCGGGTATGACAGCTACTGGAGAAATCTTTAACACTTGTCCAATATAAATTGTATCTTTTTCTAATCCATTCCATTTTTTAATATCATTGAGTGTTACATTGTATTGTTTTGCAATTTTAGAAAGCGTATCACCTTTAATGACTGTATGAGTAACTAAAGTTGGTTGTGCCGGTGCTGTTGGTTTCGAAGGCTTTGCAGCTTCACCATTAGCCTGTTTAGTAACCTCTAGTTTTTGTGCAACATAAATCGTATCTTTCGATAGATTGTTCCATTTTTTTAGATCTTGAATGCTCACTTGATGGTTTTGAGCGATTTTGGATAAAGTATCACCTTTTTGTACTGTATATGTCGCTGCCTCTGCTGTTTGTAATGCGAAAAATGAAGTAGCAATAGTACTTAAAGCAAGAATTCTCCATTTTTTTGACTTTTGCATATCAAATTGCCTCCGTTCATGCTAGAATATTTCCTTGTGTGTCTATCATACTAAAGATTTGCGTATTCAGAAATCGGAAATACTGACTATTTTTCAAACAAATTATCAATCCTATAAAATACTACAGAATCCGACGTCTTAGCAATAGCTATCTCGTTGCACGATTATCGATCATATGATAACATACACTTCTGTATTTAAAATTTTTAGAAAGTTTAATCTTTTCAATAATAAAGGAGTTTTTAATTTTTATGAAATTCATCAAAGAGAATCTAGCTGTAGGTTTACTACTATTTGCACTATTCCTAGGAGCAGGAAATATTATCTTCCCTCCATTACTAGGTCAACAAGCAGGAGAACATATTACGGTAGCAATGATTGGTTTCTTAATAACCGGTGTTGGTTTGCCACTACTTGCTATCGTCGCTGTTGCCAAAGCAGGAGGAGATTTACAACTTCTCGCTAATCGTGTTAACCCAGTTTTCGGTATCATATTCACCTCGATTGTTTATCTTGCCATTGGGCCATTTTTCGCAGTACCACGTACAGGCTCTGTATCCTATGAAATCGGGATTGCGCCGTTTCTTTCAGAAGCAGCAACAAAGCACTGGGCTCCACTATTCATAACTTCTGTGTTATTTTTTGCGATAATACTCTATCTATCTATTAATCCTACGAAGCTTGTAGATCGTGTAGGAAAGATTTTAACGCCTGCACTACTGCTAGTTATTTTATTACTAGCTATAAAAAGCTTTGTAACACCCTTAGGCGAACCAGGTGCTGCGGTTGGGAACTATACCGTTTCACCCTTTTCTGAAGGCTTTGTTCAAGGTTATTTGACGATGGATGTACTGAGTGCTCTTGTTTTTGGGATTGTTATTTTACAAGCATTACGTGACATGGGTATGTCTGATACTAAAAAACAAGTCAAAACGACGATTTTTGCAGGAATCGTTGCTGCAATTGGTTTAGCTTTTGTGTACATCTCACTTGGCTATATAGGTAATACAAGTATAGATGCCATTGGTGTATCTAATAATGGTGGTACCATCATTGCAAAATCAGCAGATGTACTTTTTGGTAACCTAGGAAGTATTATTTTATCACTTACAATTTTGCTAGCTTGCATCTCTACTGCAGTCGGTTTGCTTACTGCCAATGCACAGTTTTTCAGCAAAATTTTCCCAAAAATTTCTTATAAAACATTTTTAATAGTATTCACGATTGTCAGTTTAGCTATCACAAATGTTGGATTAACTACAATTATAAATACATCTCTTCCTGTACTGTTAATTATCTATCCATTAGCCATGGTATTGATGGTATTATCACTTGTAGATAACTTCTTTAAAGGTGGACAAATTGTTTATATATTAGCGTTAATCCCAACATTTATGGTTAGTCTTTACGATGGCTTAAAACTAATGGATATTAAACTAGCTCCTTATGAAAATCTCTTGAAATTATTGCCATTGTATGAACAGAGCCTTGGCTGGCTCGTACCTGCAATAGTGGGCGCCATCGTTGGCTTTATCCTCCATAAAATTTTTAAGAAAAAATAAATACTTAAAAGACATGTCTTTCATTTACTGACGTGTCTTTTTTTGTACTCGTTGATATGGAAATTCATGTATAATAAAGGGAATTAGAAATGAGGTGTCTTATGAAAAAAGCATTGTGGTCTTTGGTGTTTATTCTTAGCTTTTACATCTTTCCATTAGCTACTGCTTCTGCGGGAAACAATGAACAGCTTGTAGGAGAAATAAAGGAAATTATCGCAGAAAACTATGTTGGTACTATGAATGGCAATTTACAAAACGCGAAAACAATCCCAGAAATCATCGACATGTTGGATCCATATTCAACCTATTTTACAAAGCAGGAATTTGAAGATTTCATGAATAGCGTCAACCTATCCACAATTGGTATTGGTGTAGTTATTGAAGAACATGAAGATGGCATTCATATTCTACAGGTAATTGATGAGGGCGGTGCTTCTGCCGTTGGCGTTGTGGCTGGTGATATCATTATCGCTATCAACAAACAATCTATTGTAGGACGTTCTACACAGGAAGTCTCTTCACTTCTTATTGGTGAAGAAGGTTCACAAGTTACTATTACACTCTTACATGATGACGGCACTACTTCAACAAAAACAATCACTCGTAAGAAGTTTACACTACCAAATGTAGAATCTGCGTTACTATTTGGGGATGTCGGTTATATTGTCATGTCATCTTTTTCAGAAGACGGTGCGAAATTAGTGAAGGATGCCCTCATCCAATTAAAGCAACGTGGTGCCACTTCCTTTATATTAGATTTACAAAACAATGGTGGTGGCTATGTTACGACCGCTGAACAACTTACCGGCTTATTTCCAAAAGCGAGAATCGCCTATTTATTACAAGAAGCTCATGCCTCTTATGAAGTGCGTGCTATTCATCAAAACGTGAAATTCCCAGCCGATACACGTATTCTTGTGAATCGCTATAGCGCAAGTGCATCTGAAATGCTTGCGGCTTCCTTACAAGATCAACAAGCAGCTATATTATATGGGGAAACAACGTATGGCAAAGGTGCCATGCAAGGATTTTACGAATTGCAAGATGGCAGCTACTTAAAGCTTACTGTCGGTAAATTTACAGGTCCTGCTGGCAATGTCATAAATGAAATTGGCGTTAAACCGAACATACAAACATACACTGCACCTATTTTTCAGGCGCATTATGATGCCATCAAAGCACAATATATAGACTATCAAGAGTTAACAAGTTTAAAAAATGTACCAACTACGAAAACATTTACAGTTAAATTCTCACAAGCCTTCTCAACACCAATTCCTGAAGGCAGCGTACAACTCATCGCTTTAGGTGGAAATGAAATTCCTATTACCACAAAAGCTGATAATGGAAGCTCCTTACTTGTTACACCCACTAAACCTTTAAACAAAGGGCAAGAATATATGCTTGTTGTACATCCAACTGTTCAAAAACCAACAGGTGACAAGCTTCAGAATGGAATTTATCTTCGCATAGCTGTAGAAAACTAAAAAATCCCTTCTCCTTTAAAAAGCGTAAACTTTAAAGGAGAAGGGATTTTTTTAACTTACTTATAATAGTAAAGGATTTTCAAGTTAAAATTGAGGCTTGTATTATATCGCACTTATCTTTTCTTATAAAGTATAATTGGACTAAATCTTTTGCTAGTTCACAGGGCTTACTTTTTTGTTCTAGCAAATTCGTTAATATTAGCCGCTCAAATGAGCCTACTAAGCTATCTGCCAATGTTTTTAAATCTACTCCTATTAATTGAAAAAGACGTTCGCAATCATGACGGACAATAAGATGAATAACCTGCTGTGTAAGTTGCGATTTAATTACATATGACTGTTCAGATTCAAAAAGCCCAATTTTCGTTAACCTTGGGTTTTCAATAATGTAAACAAATAGCAAACATAATTTTTGCTCAAGCGTTGTAATAAAGCCGTCTATTCCCCTTTCACCTTCTTCTGAATGTTCACTCATGATGTCATTAAAGCCTCGCTGAAATCTCTTATTCAAATCATTATAAAGAGATTGTTTGCTTTTAAAATACAAATAAAATGTAGGCTGTGTTAAATTAGCCGCTTTTACAATATCGCTAATTTTAGTATCATGATAACCTCTTTCAGAAAATAGCTCCACAGCTTTATCAAGCAATAATTGTTTACTTCGTTCACCATTAGAATTAATCTTTCTGCCTCTTGCCATATTTCCCACCTTATTTCAGTCTTTAGTAGAAATATTTATGATGCATTCAATTCAAAGTATTCGTCACTTCTTTTGCTACAGAAGTTTTATAAGCTGTCGCAATGATAACAATACGGAATGCACCAAATACTATCTAATTCGCCATTCGTGTACATATTATCCTTCATTCAACACTAGGGGACATAAAATTCATTATAATACAAGACCTATTTTTTTACTATAAATTATTATTAATGTGACAATTTTTCTAGAGTTTCACTTCCCATAGTAGGTATGATGTTGTTCTCTCTGCTGCTAGCTCCTCACTTAAATAACTTTTAAAATCAATAATAACATAAAAGGAGATATCTCAGAATTCCATCTAAGATACCTCCATTCTTATTTATTGCTTCAATAATTTTCTTTTCAGTTTACCGGCAAATTCTTTTACTTCTTTCACGCCAAATAATAAGTAAGAACCTACAAGTACTGCACTAAAAATAACAAGCCCAACTATGAAAGTTAACCACTTATATTCAAAAACTAAATAATGGCTTGAAAAATACATGACCAATGTGATAATAATCATTGGTGGAATCGCTCTGAAAAATTGTAGCTCTTTGCTGAAAATACCCATTTTTAAGTCGTACTTGATACTTGCATATATAACAAGCATAATAAAATTCACAATAGCACTGATTAAGGTACCCCATGCAATTGACACTACACCAGTTGTATCTACAAGTAAAAAAATCACAGCAATATTGACAGCAAAAACATTAAGCAAACTAAATACTACTGGTGCCATCGAATCGCCCTTGGCATAGTAAAAGCGCGTAATATATGTGTTCGCTGCAAGGAAATACATAGAAAGTACGAAGATTGCAAGCACTGGCGCTGTATTAGCTGTTGACTGTGCATCGAATTTGTTGTATTCGAAAACAACCTGTATGAGATTTTCCGCATAGAAGTAAGAGTAAATTGTCACCGGAACCAGCAATAAGAGTAAATAATGCAATCCTTTAGAGTATAAGCTTTTTATCGAAGCGTGATCATTGTTGGCTTCTTTTAGACTTAAAATCGGATAAATAACTGTTGTTACGGCCGTAATTAAAATAGCCTGCGGAAATTGCATCAATTTTGAAGCAAAGTTAACAGATGATACAGCTCCTTCTAATGATAATAATCCAGCAACATAACGCTGAAGTAATGCATAGAGCTGAATAGTTGCGCCGCCAAGCATAATTGGTACTACCATAATCCATAACTCTTTCGATGATACATTTCGTTCGAGCGAAAAACCAACCTTATACGTATCTAATTTACGGTAGCCAATAATTAAGAAATATACCATTATTGCCGCACTTGCTAAAGCACTAATCCCGTAGCCAATTGGCCCGATAAAATTCGATAAAGCAACGGCAATCACTAAGAATATTGCATTGTAAATTAAAATCGCAAAACTCGATAAATGAAATTTTTGATTAACATTTAGTAAGCCACTATACCATGAAGATAAAACAAGTAAAATAGATGATGGCATCATCCAGAAATAAAGATCTTTCGTTACTTTTATGTCCTCTTCACTAACAATTTTCCCCTGATTAAAACTTTCTAAAATCGGATTTGCAAAGGCAATTCCTATTAAAGTCATGATAGAAGCTGTCAAAAGGACAATTGTAAATGATTGTTTGACGAATAATGCACGGTCTGTTGTTTCCCTGTTATAAATTGAAATGACAACAGTTGTAAATGCTCCACCAACCACTAAATATAAGAAGTTAGGAATCATATACGCAGTGAAAATACTATCAGAAGTATGCCCACTACCATATTGGTAACCAACAATCATCTCACGTAAAAAGCCAAACACACGAGCCACGACATTAATAATCGCTACGGCTCCTATAATTTTTATAAATTTATTCATAAGTCATCCCTACCTTTGATGGCTGACTTATAAATCGCTATACATCTTGCTGTTATATTTTTTTCATCGTGAATGGCCAAGACGTTATCAACCGCTTCACGATTCATATATTGTTCTTTTGGCGTGTTCACTGCACGCAGCATCTCCTCGGACAAGTCCATAGCGTTTTCAGGCTCTATTAAATGCCCTGCGCCTTCGCCAAGCAGTGATACTAGTCCACCTACCTTAGAAGCAATAACAGGTGTATCTGTTGCTAAAGCCTCTAAAGCCACTAATCCAAAACCTTCTAAATGAGATGGTAATACAAAGACATCACTTGCTTGGAACCACTTCACTAGTTCTTGTTGTTTTAGTGGATCTATAAATTTGACGTCTTCACTGACTAATGGTTGCAAAGAATGGAAAAAGCCCTCATCTCTTCTAGAACCTACAATATTGAGCTCGATTGGACGATTCACTTTTGTCTTTAACATTTGGAACGCCTGTAAAAGTTCTTCTACACCTTTTTGCTTAATGACATTTCCGACAAATAGGAATATAAATGGCTCTTCGGCTAATTGCAGTTCCTGACGTATTAAAGCTTGTTGACCTTTTGTGAATACTTCACGATTGACACCCATGCTAACAACAGAAATTTTGTCGGGTGCAATGTTAAAGTCTTGTTCAATTTGTTGCGCTAATACAGGACCAACCGCGATAACATGATTACTTTCTCGTAAAATGCTGGCTGTCCAATTGCGGATTCTAGTATTTTTCTTCGCCATGCGCTCGATGTCACCGCCATGAGCTGTAACAATGTACGGTATTCCAAACATTTTCTTTAATAGTAGCGACAGCATACCAGACGGAAAAACATAGTGAGCATGAGTGACATCGATTGACTTTCGATTTTTCAAGCCCTTCCACAGCGTAGAAAAGCCCCATTTAGCATATTTCGTAATGGTGTTTTTCTTGCCTGTTGCCGGGTTTGAATTAACTGCTATCTCAACGTCTAGTCCAGCTTTTTCAAGTGCTGTGACTTGGTTTTTTACAAAAATACCGAATGATAAATGATTAGATGTTGGATACATATTACTAATGACGAGTATTTTTTTCATAGACGTGTCACTGCCTTTTTCATTAATTCCTGACCATACAAGGCCTCTTTATGAATATGTGTAGCAATTTGTTTCGTCTCAGCAATTGTTTGCTCCCAATTGCTACTTAGTTTGCCGACTAATGTGGCTAGAGCTTTCTCATCATCCGCTATATCCTGCATCTGAACACAACGATCTGAAGCGCCTACAAAAGACATAAAATCCTGTACTTTTGTATGATACGATATCGCAATAATCGGAGTTTCCGCATTTGTTGCCAAAATAAGCGAGTGTAGACGTGTCCCAATAACAATATCCTGCTCTCCAGTAACTTCGAGTAGCCGCTCCGGCACCAAATTTTCCTCAATAATTTCTGTATGCGCATGTTGTAGCATTTTTTTCTGAATATCCTTCGTCACAATGACATCCTGCGGAAATTTCGTAGCAAAAAATGTAATACGAACATTGTGCTCAGAGATAACAGAATCTAAATTTTTTGCCATGCTTGTTACGTACGCATTGTATTTTTCAAGGTCTCCCTCTGGCCAGTAGTTCGCATTATAAAATGGAACCGCTGACACACCTATTTTCAATGGTTTTTCGGCGTAATTATCGCGCACCCCTTTTAATGTAAATGCAGGATCACCGATAATTTCTATTGACTTTTTTACGCCAATACTTTGTAAAAGCTCTTTAGACTGAGGATCACGTACAGAGATACTGGCTGCGTATTTGCACATCGCCCGAATACTAATTTTTCCAGAAAACGTATCAAGTGGTCCTGCGCCACATCCGTAAATAATGTAGGGAATATTACTTTGTTTGGCCATCATTGCATACGCTCCGTACAGGTGAGCCTCACGTTTATAAAAATCCATTAAAATACCACCACCACCAATAATGAGGAGGTCAAATTTTGAAACATATTGTTTATTGTTCTTATAAGTATGGATAAACGTTTTAACTAAATTGCTCTTTCTGTAATACAATGGATAGCTATGTACCCCATAACGTTCGGATGTTTGTTGTGTGTTATTACTAAAAACGGTAATGTCTTCACTTGTTACCGAAAATGTTTGTTTTACTTGTTGAAGAATGCCGTATAATATTGATTCATCACCATTATTATCATTGCCGTAATTCCCCACAATGCCTATTTTCATTAAAAAACATCCTTTTACTTTTTAATACTGAGATTATACCACAATTGTACATTTTCTATCTTTTTAAAAATAGTAAAAAAAAGGAGGGAGTCTCGAAAGTATTCGAAACTCCCCTTTTCTACTGCAAAACCTCAGTAGTTTAGTGGTGAAAAAGCACTAAAATTATTATTTTTTATAGAGAATTATATGAATCACTATTTTTTAGCCTTTTGGCATTTTACCAAGTTATTGATGAATGGCTCTATAAAGGAATAGGCCGAAGTGCGCTCGACTAATCGCATCATTGGGCTTATAAATATTACCGTCATAACCTGTTGTAATGTTATTCGCAGCTAGTTGCTGGATATAAGTGTAGGCCCAATGATTTTTTGCTACATCTTTAAATGTAATGCTACTTGTACCTTTTAAATCATAAGCCAATGCTACAATTTTCGCCATTTGTGCACGTGTCAATGTCGCATTCGGGTCAAATGTATTATTTTCACGACCACTCATAATGCCAGCCTCTACAACAGCTGCAATTTGCTTATAGTAAACATGATTAGCTGGAATATCCTTAAAGCTTGGATTTTTCACATTAGCTGTATTTAAGCCTAAGGCACGACTAATGATGACCGCCGCATGAGCACGTGTTAACTTATCATTTGGTCTAAATGTGCCATCCGCTTGTCCAGTGATGATATTATTAGCCGTTAAATACTCAATTTCTTTATAATACACATAATTATTTGGAATGTCCTTAAACAATGCTGCCTTTGCTACAGACACTGTAGCAACTTTACTTTCCGTTCCTAACGTAGCAATTACTTTACCAGTAGTACCTGCATTTTGTGCAGTAAATTTCCCGTCCTTAGTAATTGTACCGATGTTGCCTTCCACTGACCATTTCACTTGAGATGGATCATAGACTATAGCCTTGCCACTCTCATCCTTTGCATCTACTGTAAAGTTAACAGTTTCTCCAGCGCTCACAGTTTTAGAGCTTGGGGCAATGTTCATTGTTGTTGGTGCATCTACTACTTTGACTGGGAATGATTGCACAGCTGAGCCATCATAACCGATATAAATTCTTTCTTCGCCGGCCTGTGTAGCCGTATAGTTTAAGCCATTAATTTTTAATGTGTCATTTTGTGACACTAGTGATAAGTGGCCATCTAATGGTAGCGTCGTATAATTATCATCTAAAACATATTTGACAGCTACGCTAGACGATGCGCCCACTAAAAGCGTTGCATAATTTGTGCTGTTTGAGAAGTCTATACGTGTTGCTTTGCCCGTCGGTGCCGTACTTACAGCTTGTAATGTAGCAGACACAAGACGTTGTGTATTACCTGAATTAGATGGGAGGTTCGCTAATACAACATTATTGCTACCGTAATTTCGAATACCCATTGTTGTTGAACCACCACCGTCTAAGTTAATAGCTCTGTCGACACCAAGTGCAACTAAATAATTTGCAAGCTGAACCATGTTCATACCTTTACTATGGTTTTGACGGCCATCGACTGTAATGAAATGCACAGTTTGTCCATTATTACTTGTCGCTACAACTGTACGGGGTGCAACTTCTTTGGCACGAGAACTTGATGTGCTCATCATAATATAGGGTTTACCGTCTTTTACTAAGTATGGACCACTCGCCAATATAAATTGCGCATTTTGCCAAAGTTGATCGATAGAGAAGTTAACACTCATTTCATCTCCAACGGCTACTTGGCTTAGTTTACTATGCCATTCGCCACCTTGTAAGGATACGACAAAGCCAGTTGATGGAATAGTTAATTTTTCTTTCGATCCGTAAGCTTTAATTTGTGTTACTTTACCTGTTAATGTTTGACCAAATGTATTTTCAGTAATCGGTGAACCTGTATCTACAACAATTTCAAAACCATATTCATTGGTATTTGTTGTTTTACTATAAAACTGTGGTGTGTAAATAATCGCTTCATAAATGTTACGATCACGATTTAAGCCGGACATTTCGTAATTCGTTCCTTTATGTGAAAGTGTCACATCAAAGTCAAAATAATCGATAGCGCCGCGACCATCTGATGTCATCCCAAATGCTGTTGGCACATTCATGTATTGATCTGAGCCATTTGACACTGCGCCACCATTTAAAATAACATTATTTTTAGCCAATAAAAATAATGGGTAGCCTTCTGACATATTATAAAAACTTGCATTAATAGCACCCACTACACGATTTCCCTCGCGTGAATGACGATTAGCATTCGCTACAGTCGATTCTTTTCCATTGACGGTTGCGGGCATACCTAATTGTACTTCCGTCTCTGATTCTCCTACATCAATCGATAGATGATTAATAGAATTTGTATAGGTATTGCTGTATGTATATTGTTTATACTGCACACCCTTTGAAAGCGGATTATCCTTCTTTATTGTTTGAAATGCATAGGCATTTAATGGACTAACAACCATTGACATCATGACAACTAAAATCAGTAAATTTTTCACTATTTTTTTCATTTTTTTTGCGCTCCTCAATAATGTAGAGCCTTCACCTTCCCTTCGTCTATTTTACTTCTATTACATTAGCAAAAATATGCCAAAATAGCTATGGAACCTTTAAGCTATTTTCCAGTTTCATATCATCGTCATGAAAACTATTTAAATTGACGTATTTTACGATATTTCTAACATTTGACCCTTATTTTTACTCTCTATCTTTGTTAAAATGGGGTTAAAGTTTAGGAGGGTAAAATATGAAAAAACTATCAATTATTGCATTGCTATTAACATTAGTAGCTTCGCTATTATGGCAACCCCAAATAGCATCTGCTGATGAACTTTCAGGGCATGCACATGAAAATGGTCTTCGTTATTTAATTTCGAATAACGCTATCGTGCAAGATGCGAACGGAAGCTATCGACCAAACGACAATGTTACACGTGGCGAGTTTGCTTCTTATCTATCAAAGGTACTAAAACTTGAAGCGAACGACGGAAAAGTGTTTACGGATGTCCCAGATACATATATGTATTTGACAGATATTCAGCTTGCTGCAACAGCTGGCATTATTACAGGATACGCTGATGGTACTTTTAAACCCGATGCCGCTATTTCAAGACAGCATATGGCGATTATGTTGGAAAGAGCCATTGACTATTTAAAAATCCCTAAGAGTACTTCTTCAATTACGTTTAAGGATAGTGCAGCGATTATTAAGGACTACCGCCCAGCAGTGGCAGTTGGTGCTCATTTAGGCATTATTAACGGCTCTAATGGTTACTTTATGCCAGAAAAAAATGCCACAATTGGACAAGCTGCGACGTTCATTCAACGTTTAATGCTTCTTTCTGGTGATTCAACTGTCGACACATCTACTTACGCTATTAAAGAGATTGCAAATGGTACTCTTGTTGGTAATCAAGGCTACTCTAGTTTTGATGCAGCTGATAAAGCACTAACAAAAAATACACAGGTCATCGTTCAAGAAGATAAAATCGTGAAGATGACTTCAGGCTATGCTGTCACAAATAAATATGTAGCGCTGAATTCCGAAACAATTAAAGACCAAATCTCTGTTGCAGGAAATACGGAAATGGAATATATCAGCAGTGACGCTACGCAAGTAAAAGTACGATTAGCTGGTCAAGTTGGTTATTTGAATCAAGCAGATGTTACATTAATCCCCTTTTCATTAAGTAAAGGACGCGCTTACTATACAAATGAAAATGGTGAGATTAAGCACACATTATTCGATTACAATACAAATAAATATTCTTCTAGTTACGTATACGGAAAAGCGCCTGCCTTCATGAAGCAAGGTGAAAAATACTTTAGCTGGAACGGTATTTATTTTACAAATGGCAATGGTTCATCTAAAGGTGAAGCCTATAACTATTATCAATTTTTACCAGCACGTGCAACAACGCAATATACGGCTGAAGAACTTGATGCCTATATTATGAATAAACTAGCTGAGATTGAAAGTACGGGTATTACACTCTATAAAGATGCAACAACGAAAAGTAAACTAATCGGCTTAGGGCAGACATTAAAAGAAATTGAAGCAAATTCTAAAATTAATGCGATGCTGATTTTAGCACTTGCACAGCATGAAAGTGCTTATGGTATGAGTGATCATGCACAAAAATTAAATAACCTATTTGGTTTATATGTATATGACACAAACCCACTTAACAAAGAATTTGAAAGTGTTGCTGTCAATATTAATGAACTGGTTGAGAAGTTCTTACAACCAAATTACATTACTCCAGGTGGTTCGCCTGGCAGAAACTATGCAAATGGTGCAGTAGTTGGTTCAAAAGAACTCGGTTTTAACGTAAAATACGCTTCAGATCCATATTGGGGCGCTAAAATCGCCGGACACTACTACCGTGCTGAAAAAGCATTAGGCTTTAAGGATGCAAGCAATCCTTATACAATCGGTCTAACAACTTCAACTGGCTTAAATGTACGTACAGACGCATCGACAAGCAATAGCCCACTCTTCACGTATGCACGAAGCGGCATGCCTGTCATTGTCACAAACACTGGCACAAACGGCTGGTATGAAGTTCTTTCTGATAAACTTCATTCAGGTACAGCTTATATTAGCAAAGAGTATATACAAGTTATTAATACAGTAAAATAAAAAGAATGAGGCTGGGACAAAAGAGAAAAAGTGTTAGATTGACTGATGTCGATCTAACACTTTTTTGCTGTAAGCGTTGATGTCCGCTACGGCGGACGCTTT
>NZ_JBNNLZ010000037.1:0-35522 GCF_050272295.1 Lysinibacillus sp. NPDC048646 | reverse complement strand
GTGCAAAATAGCCATCTATTTGAAAAAATTTCAGATAGATGGCCATTCGTCGTGCGTACCGAAAAGGTGCGCTTATTTTTTTATTTCGGGCTTACAGAAAGTAGCTATTGAAGTAGCTAGTATTCTCGAATATCAATACCCTTCTGAAGGTTCGAACAAGGTAAAACAATACCTTACTACTTTACTTAAAAAAGAGCAAACTCTCGTTTGCTCTTTCAGACAATAGAAAATGCTTCTTCAGATCAGGGTGCCCCTTTTACCATGCTAATAATCATTCAATTTATCATGTGTATATCTCATTTTAAACCATAGTTGGTTCTCTGTTAGAGGGGAAAAAACCTATACGAGATCCGTAATCTATCAAATTAGATACAAACTTTGCATCAGGTAATTCGCATACCACACCAACTTCTTGTAAAAAAAGTTGCGCATCTTGACACGTTGGGATTGATAAAGAATTTTCAGCTGTCTCTTCTAGTAAAGGCACCATCAATTCCAAAGCATATTTTTGTTTATCAGACAATGTATAGTCTTTAAATAAGTTCATAAATTGTTCAGTATTTATAATTTTAATAGGATGACCGCTTTGTTTCAAATATTCAACAAACGGTTTCCATTCCAGTTGAACAGGATTACAGATGTGGAAAGTTCCCCCTTCTGTTTCCTTTGTACATGCCAATTGTACAATAGCTTTACTACCAAAATCGATTGGTACTAGATCAATATACGTATGAATGTCTGGTGCAATTTGTAGTAATAAGATAGCTTTTATCAAACGATAAAAAGCATTACCTTCTATATTCTCTTGAAATCTCCCGTCAAGTGTATGCCCTACTAGGTTTCCTACACGATACACTGTTGCTGGTACGCCTTCTTTTATTGCTTCTCTTACTAATTTTTCTGCTAAAAATTTACTTTCCACATACACATTATCTAACTGTTGTCCTCTGTCAAAGTCTCGTTCAGAGAACAAAAATTCTTTAGCATCATGAGGGGCATGCCCAGAAATACTAATTGTTGAAATATAATGAAAGCGTGCCCGTGCGTCTTTACTCAGTTCTAATAAGTATTTAGTAGATTCCACATTAACTTGGATAAAATGTTCTCTGTCTCCATAATGACGCACATCTCCTCCACAGTGTATGATTGTATCTATTTCTTGAATCAATTGTTTTTTTATATTTGGTGTAATACCCAGATGTTCTTTGCTCAAATCTCCTTCAATGATATGAACGCGATGCTTCATTTTTTCTAAAATAGCCTCTCCAAAGTAAAACTGCATTTTTTCTCGTACTTTATTTTCCATTGAAGTTTGTTTTTGATTCCGAACTAGGCAATAAATCACTGTATCAGGTAGTAATAATAACTGCTCTAAGATATGGGAACCAAGAAAACCTGTTCCGCCTGTTAATAATATACTACGAGGTTTCTGTTGTGAAACTTGTATTAATGTATCCCATTTCTTACTGTTTTCTTGCTTATCTATATAAATATTATTTTCTTTTTTATGCTCTTCCACAGTTGCTGCTATACTGTCGTCTTGCTGAACCGCATCTGAATCTATTTTTCGAGCCAGTTTTTCTATTGTACGGTAGTGAAAGAAATCCTGTATGCGCAAGTTAGGGAAGTATGGTTTTAGTTTCACCAAAGTAGGCATAATTTTTAATGAGTGCCCCCCTAGAGCAAAAAAATCATCTTTTATGTTTAAGTCTTTTATGTTTAATACTTCTGCCCAAACATTAGCTAGTACCTTTTGTGTTTCTGTAACAGGTGGTTGATGATTTTTCTTTTTCCGGTACTGTATCTGATACTGCCCTAGTAGTTTTTGAACATCTATTTTGCCATTTTGTGTGACAGGAATCTCTGGAACACAAACATATCCTTTTGGCACCATATATTCCGGTAAAGTAGCGGAAACATGCTTATAGGCTTCTTCAATACTTATTTTTGTTTGGTTATACACAGTGAAATATGCGTGTAATTCGTTTCCTTCTGCATCAGGTAGAACTACCGCTTGTTGAATGCGAGGCTCTTGCACCAGCACATCTTCAATTTCTCCTAGTTCAATTCGATATCCTCTTATTTTCACTTGTCTATCTCGTCTACCCATATACTCTACACTTCCATTTAATTCCAGCTTCACTAGATCTCCTGTCCGATATAAAATAGAATGATTTTCTGTAGAAAACGGGTTCGACAGAAATGATTGTTTGGTTCTTTCTGGCTGATTTACATAGCCGATTGCTGTTCCCACACTCTCAATGTACAGTTCTCCTATTACACCTATTGGACACAGTTGCATGTTTTCATTTAAGATATAGACTTTTGTATTAGCAATGGGCTTCCCAATAGGAATCTGGGTGACAGTATTATCCACTTTTGTAGAAACAGAGTAATACAACGAACTAACCGTTGTTTCCGTAGGCCCATATTCATTGACAATCTGTACAGTATCACTCATTTCAGATTGCCATTTTCGAATAGCTTCTGCCGATGCAGCCTCACCTCCCATAATTAGCACACGTAAACTTTTTAATGGAATGAGCTGTTTTGAAGATACTCCATTCGCTAATTGTTTAAAAAAGGCTGTCGCCACATCTGAAATCGTAATGTTATAAGTAGAAACTGCATCAAAATATGCCTGAGAGGAGAAACGTTGTTCCTCATTTAACAGATGAAGTCTTGCTCCAGTTAATAAAGCCGAAAAAATTTCCGAAACAGACGAATCAAAACTGTGAGAGTAAAACTGAGATAACACATCTTGCTCTGTTATATGGAATGTTTGTGCGCGCCATTCCACTAAATTCAGTACGCCAGCATGTCGGAGTAATGTACCCTTCGGATTTCCCGTCGATCCAGATGTGTAGATCATATAAGCTGTGTCTTCCGCTGTATTTTTGTTTAAGATGTCTTGAATCGCAGACGATGCTAACATATCTTCTATTACAGCTACTTGTTCATAATGAGATAGTGATTCTTTTTTTAGAGAATTTTTCGTTAGAATCAGCTTTGCCTTACTGTCATTTAAAATATACGATACACGTTCTGGCGGATATTTAATATCAATTGGCACATAGGTACCGCCAGCTTTGAGAACCCCTAACATACATACAATACTTTCAAAACTTCGGTCTAAGAAAATGGCAGCTACATCATTGAGTTGCATTCCTTTTTCAATCAAATAATGAGCAATTTGATTAGAATAATGATTCACCTCTTCATAGGTATATGAACTATCCTCTGTAGAAATTGCGATCGCATTGGGTCTTTTATACACTTGCTGATAAAAACGTTCTTGTATAGATGAATGTGGTGGCATCGCCATATACGTATCGTTCAATTTTTGATACACAGTTTTATCTGTATCACACAACATATTTAATTGACAAAGAGATGTAGTAAAATCAGTTTGTATCATCTGTATAGTTTGCAACAGTTGTTCTGCAAAACGTGAAATTGTTGTTCTTTCAAACAAATCAGTATTATATTCTAAATCCATAACTAGGCCATCTTCTGACTCTAAGAATGTAAGGGATAAGTCAAATTTACTAATTGCTTGCTCCACGGGCTGTATATCCAATCGATGCAAATTATGTTGTTGAGCTGTGTTCTGTTGATAACTAAACATAGTTTGGAAAATTGGATTATCATGTACTTTTCGTTCAGGGTTTACTACTTCAATCACCTTATCAAATGGATAGTTTTGATGCTGGAATGCCAAAAGACATTGCTCTTTTACGACTTCACACAATTCTTTCATTGTGGAAGCATCTGTTGTATTTACTCGAATTGCAACTGTGTTGACAAAAAAACCTTGTACATCTTCAAATGCCGTATGTTGTCTCCCTGTCACAGGTGTTCCTACAATAAGGTCATTCTGCCCACATATCTGCTGTAAAAATTGTGTATAAGCAGTGAATAGCAATATGAATAGTGAAACTTCCTCTTGTTGTGCAATTTTTCTTAATCCTGCAAAATGTACCTGATCTATTTTCTTAGAAAGCACCGCACCATGATTCGAAGGAGTACTAGGACGCATCCGATCATTTGGTAGTGATAATTGAGGTAGAACGTTTTGGAACTCTTGTTTCCAATATTGTTTTTCTAATTCCCATGTCCCTAACGAAAGATGTTCATATTGCCATGCTACATAATCTACATATCTAACAGTAGGTTTGATAGCATGCACACTTTTATTTAGTAATATTTCATCATATACCTCCAATAGCTCTTTTAGAAGGCGTTGTAAGCTCCATTCATCCATAATAATATGATGGAAATTCAAATATAACCAAGAGCAATCTTCACTCTCTGTGAATAGTATCGTTCGGAATAAAGGACCCTGTTCTAAATCAAACTCTTTAGAATCAATCTCCTGTATACACTTCTTCCTATATGCTGCTTGTTTACTCTTTTTAATTTTGGTAATATCCACGTGTTTAGCTATCGCAGATATTTCTTCTCGTATGTGTTGCACAGGCTCCCCTTGCTTTTCCATGAAAACCGTTCGAAAAATTTCATGTCGTTGTACAACTTCATATAAAGCTTTGTTCAACATATTGATTTGTATACCGGGCTGTATTTCTACCAAGATAGGGATGTCATACGTTCTATCTTCTGGATACCTTTTGTATAAAAACCAAAGTCTTTTTTGTGCATGTGATAACGGGTAATACGTTTGTTCAGGAATTTGCGGTATTACATCTTCTTTATCTATAGGATTTAATCGATCTATATAATCAGCACATGAATGAATCGTTCGATATACATATAAGTCTTTTAAACTGATCTGTACATGGAATCTGACATGAATACGATTAATGACTTGGACTGTGAGCAAAGAATGTCCACCAATTTTGAAAAAATCATCTTCGATACTTATCTGTTCAGAATTCATCCGTAAAACTTCTGCCCAGATATTCTGTAATTGAATTTCAGTATCTGTATTGGGTGGGATATATCTATGGGTACGGTTTTCTAATAAGGATTCTGCTTGCTTTTGTAATGAGTTATAATCTATCTTGCCACTCGGTGTTAAAGGAAACTTCTCGACATCTTGCATGTAATTCGGCAACATAAAATAAGGTAATTTTCCCGAAAGATATGCTTGAATATCTTCAGCAGTCACAATAGTCTCTTTTTGCAATATATAGAAAGCAATCAATTGCTGATCGCCACTTTTATTCTGACAAACTATCACAGATGCATGCTGAATAGATGGGTGTTGGAGCATTTGCTCTTCTATTTCTTCTAACTCGATACGATAACCACGAATCTTCACCTGGTTATCTATACGTCCTAAAAATTCAACTTGTCCATCTTGTGTGATACGACCTTGATCACCACTTTTATATAGCCTCGCCTTAGATGAAGTTGGTAAATTTACAGTTACAAATGCTTCTTTGGTTTTATCAGGTTGATTGACATATTGCTGTGCAAGGCTACTCCCACCAATATAAATCTCTCCAGGTACGTACGGCGGACAAATTTGATGCTGTTCGTTCAAAATATAGATTTCTGTATGAGATAACTGTTTCCCAATTGGTATATTTGCTTGTGTTTCATCTACCTTGTTGATAATCGGATATGTGGCGACACAAACTGTCGATTCTGTTGGACCATATGCATTTACAATTGGAATTTTCAAATCTACTTTTTCTTGCCATTTTCGTACTGTTTCCGGTAGCAATGTCTCTCCACCAACAAATATATAGTTTAGTGATTTCAATTTTTCTAATTCATGAAGAGACGCTTGCGTTAAAGTATGGAAAAATACAGTAGGTAAAAGACAAAAATTTACTTGTTGTTTGTGAATTGCCTCGATAAAATGATTGAAAGATTTTCTTTCTATCTCCGATAAAATATAAAGCCTTCCACCAGTTAACAAGCTACTATAGATTTCCCAGACAGATGCATCAAAGATAAGTGATGCAAATTGTAGATGTACATGATTTTTCTGAAAATAATACGTATCTTTTAAGGATTGTATAAAGTGAATTACTCCCTTATGAGGAATTAATACACCTTTAGGATTTCCAGTAGAACCAGATGTATAAATGACATAGGCTGCATCTTCTATTGTATGTGTACGTTTCGCTTGTTCAGTAATGAATTGTTTAGGCATGTCTTCATATAAAATAACTTGTTGGTCTAGTTGAATATGTCGTAAACTAATCTTATGACTTGTAATAATATGAGTTGACTCACTATCCTGTAATATAAAACGAACCCGGTCTACAGGAAAATCCGGCTCCACAGGTACATAGATACCCCCTGCCTTTAATACTCCAATCATGGAAACAACGGCTTCTATACTACGATTCATGATGATACTTACACGATTTTGTTTTTGAAACCCTTGGTGCAATAAAGTTTGCGCCACTTGGTTCGACAAGACCCGTAA
This sequence comes from Lysinibacillus sp. NPDC048646, assembly GCF_050272295.1. NCBI lineage: Bacteria > Bacillati > Bacillota > Bacilli > Caryophanales > Bacillaceae > Lysinibacillus > Lysinibacillus sp. NPDC048646. The sequence goes on along the minus strand of NZ_JBNNLZ010000037.1, from coordinate 29,119 downwards.
CTCTTGATATGTGATATTTTGCTGACCCATCGTTATAGCAATACTATCTGGGTGTATATCCGCTTGTTCATCGATGAGTTGGTCTAATGTCATAGGCATCACATTTTTCACAGCCAATGTGTTTTGATAAACATCATAATCCTGTGGTAATAGCAGATCTAGATTGCATATAGGTATGTCACTGTTTTCTAACAATATCGGTAGTAAATGTTGAAATCTATCTATAAAGTTCTGTATGTCGTTTTCATCATATATACCAGAGTTATAATCAATTTCAATATTTAAAGCATCACTTTGGTTTTGAACTAATCGCCATACCATATCAAACACACTTACTCGATCTTGATGTGTGATGACTTTCGTTTCTAAGTCTTCCATGCTAAAATTCGGAAGTTTCACCATGTTGAACACTGTTGAATATAAAGACGGGTGATTTTCTTCTCGATTCTCAACTTGCTGAATCAAATGGTTGAACGGATAATCTCTATGTGCGATTGCTTCTTTTACAGAGTCATTCACTTTTTGAACTAACTCTGTAAAAGTTTCGGTAGGTGAAAATGCTATACGTAGTGGAACTGTATTCACAAAGTAGCCAAATACCTCTCGTGCTTCTTCGTCACGGCTTCTGGTGTTAATTGGCATGCCAACTACCAAGTCTGTCTGATTTGTCATTTGATTTAATAAAATAATATAGATGCTTAACCATACACGGTATGAGCTAACTTGATTTTCCTTGGAAAATTGTTTTATAAGGTTAGATAAAGTAGGCTTTATTGTATATTGTAAAGCACCTCCTTGATGTGTTGTTACAAGTGCCCTTGCGCAACTTGTTGGAAATTCACTCCACGGTAAGGTGCCTTCTAATTTTGCACGCCAATATTTTTCAGAAGTAACATAATCCTCTGTTCCAATATAAATTTGATGTTTACGTACAAGTTTTTCATACATCTGTATTCTATGAATGTTTTTTTCTGTTTCAAAAGTTTGATTTAATGAATAAGCTTGTTCTAAATCTTGCAGGAATAATCCTAAACTCCATCCATCAAAAATAATATGATGGAACATCATGTGAAGGAGATATTCATTTGGTTCCAACTGATACAGTTGAAACCGAAACAAGGTATCTGAGGTTAAATCAAATCTTGTGTAAAGATTTGATTTCAAAGATTTGTCCAACATCTGATCTCTTTTGGCATCAGGATAAGAAGACCAATCATAAAAATCCATGTCTACATGAAATTGTTCTTTCCTTATTTGTTTCAGACCGTCATTCGTAGATACAATATTCATTTGTAACGCTACGTGTTTCGCTACAATATATTGTAATGCCTTGTGTAGTCTTTTATGATCTAAGTCCCCTTTTATTTGTATAGAAATGGGTTCATTATAAATGCCGGCTTCTATGTCCATTTGGCGTGCAAACCATAATACCTTCTGATTTTCTGTTACATCATATTGAGCTTCGGTTATCAACTGGGCATTTTCTACTTTAACAAATCGGTTCATACTGTCCCTCCTAATTAATAAAAATATTACCAATAAAATACATAACACATGTAGGTATTTGTTTAAAATGTATAGTTTTGCTTATATAAACGTGTATAGAAACTCTTGAATGTGAGAAGAGAGGATGGAAAAACAGCTTCAGCAGGTAGTCTTCGGTTTGTTACACTGACTAAGCGGCACACTCAGGACTAACTCTAAAGTATTTTAAAGTTGGTCGTGGCATGGCCCCTTTTATAATTATTCAAGTATCACATATAGATATAATGGGAAGATGTTCGTTTCACTCACCAGAGGAAGTTGAAAATGGATTTACGTCCGTTACTAAAAATGGGAGAGAATTAAAATATAAGAGGTTAGGGCCTATTACCAGTTCTGTTCTGTTACTACATAAACCCTTAGTTCGCTGTTTATAGCAAGTGCAGCGTAGTTTTATAATATCTATTACAGATTGTACTTGTGGTGTTAATGAATAACCGTAAGCATCCTCTTTATCGACGATAGCAACCACACAAGCGTCAACTATACCTGAGCCAAGCTCGAATATAAGCTTTACCCATCTCACATTTTATTACCTAGACAAGGTTTTATATTTATATATCGCAAAGCATGGGGATAGTATATGACAAATGAAATAAATTGTCAAATTTTTACATTTAATCAAGTGGGAAATAAAAGTGACAGCATTAATATTTACAATAAAAGGTTAATTATTTTCTATAAAATCACATTTCAACCACCTTATATGGAGATAAGGTGATTAACGACATTATGTAAGTTGCGATTGCTTGATACGATCTTGGTACCGATTATTAGTAATAATAACACAAATAAATTGGAATACATTTGGAAAAATTGTGACGAATTAATCCTAAGTAGCTTCTACCGGATCTTGGGTTGTAATTTTGTTTTTTCCAGTATTCTTTGAAATGTGCATTCGTTCATCAGCTAATTTAAAGAGTGCTTCAGTAGCCCCCTCCCCTATACCTATCCCGATAGACATGAAAAACTCACTACGAGTAGTGAACAAACGAGCGCTGCCTCAGCGGAAATCACTATTCAGCAAGAAATGCTTCAAGATGTTAAAGAAAATATTATTGTTTGTGGACATACCTATATACAATTTAACCTTTTAATTGGTAGCAAAAGAATAATTAATGCTGGTAGTGCAGGGCTACAAAGTCAAGCAAAAGGAGCCTGCTGGTTATTACTTGATGATAAAATAAATCTAAAAGTGACCAAATACAACTTTGAGGAAGCTGCTGAAGGTATTCTTCAAGGAGAATGTCCTTTTGAAAGAAGATTTAGCTGAACATGTTTTAAATCCTCCCAATGTGGGACCTTAATATAAATTTTCATGTAACTTTTGTTCAGCTAACGGAGTGCTTTAAGTTGACCTTAGAAATAATGCCTTACACTACACGGTTTACGATGCGATTTGTTCTATTTCATTTATAATAAATTGCTTATATGGCGGGTATTAGAGTGCATACAAGTGTAGGTAACAACGGAGCCTTTTATCTCGTCAACAAAACTTCTAGTAAAAAAACAGGGTTTCAATTGACTAATTTTTCAGAACATTATATGATAATTGTACAGAACAACCTCTATTGTTCTGTACGCTCACTATTTACGTAATGTACAGGAACTATGTTTTTTATAAACTTATACAACTTCAGCGGGCTTACAATTGAATAATGTTTGAACAAATTTTTTGAAAGATTAACGGGCGTATAGCGTCACCGATCATCTTTTGAAATAAGCATTTGAGAGAAACAAATAAAAGTGAACACTTTCCCTTAGAAATTCTATTTTGTTAACCCGCATGGTGAATGTACAATACAAAATATGTGAACAAACAGTTAGTTTTGTTTTCACGACCAAGTAGGCTTTAACCAATTGCTAGCAGCAGTGTGAAGGATTTTTTCATTAAATGATGTTACCTTCTTCTATTCAGAATGTTGGGTATGTGTGAACGTAACTCCTCCCTTTAATGGTAAAGGAATCACCAAGTAGCTGTTATCACTTTGTGAAAGGCTGTTCATCTGAGTCGCGCTAACAACAAATAGAATGATCGTTTTAGGCAACGATTTTTCCGAAGTACGGACATTTAAGCCATTGGAAATAACGAAGCAATAAGCTTGAAGGAAGTAGGAACTAAAGTGATGTTATGTAATACCTTCCCGCTGAAGAAACAATAAAAGCTGCCCATCTGAACACTAGATGCTGGCAGCTTTTTTAATTTTTCTATCTAACAGGTGGTAGTACCCGCGATTCACTTAATATCCGCGGTAGGTAATCGTTAGTATACCCTCGATTCAACTACAAATACACGCGCTTCTCGTTGCGATACTCGCGATTCAGCTCCTAATTAATACACGCGGTAATCGGCTGAATACACGCGATTCAATCCCTAATACACGCGCTTCTCGTTACAATACTCGCGATTCAGCTCCTAATTAATACACGCGGTAATCGGCTGAATACACGCGATTCAATCTCTAATACACGCGGTAATCGTCCCAATACTCGCGATTCAATCTCTAATTAATACCCGCGGTAATCGGCTGAATACACGCGATTCAATCCCTAATACACGCGGTAATCGTCCCAATACTCGCGATTCAATCTCTAATACACGCGGTAATCGTCCCAATACTCGCGATTCAATCAAGAACCTGCAATTGGTGACAAACAATTGCAAAAGCACCTATCGAACACCAATGACTGCATCAATCTCCGCAAGTAGCGCAGCATTTTTCATCGTTGTGCTTAATTTCAAGTGGCTTTGATCGACTTGAATAACGGCTACATGCATGCCCTCCTTAATGCTTGCACTTGGTACAGGCATCATGCTTTCCGTATCGAATGTCATGAGTAAGTCTGGAAATTTAGATTGGATGGTACCTGCTTTTACTAATGTCATATACTCGTTCCAGAAGGTCAGGCTGACAGTCATTACCTTCTCCTTTTTTTATGCGTTTTTATAGCGATAGTGCTTGTGCGCCATTTCTAATGAAATGTATTCATTTAACAAGTCACTTTCTATTGCGTCTATGTTCCTCTCTTTGGGGTTGCCATAACCGCCCCCCGTTGCCGTAACAAGCTCTATTTGGTCTCCTTTTTGCAGTTCATAATTTGCGGGTACACCAATTGGCCCTACCTTCATTCCATCTTGTTTATGAATAATCAGATAGTTATGTGAACCTTCCTGTCCGCCATTTAGGCCAAAAGGTGAAAATTGATGTCTGCCTAAGTTAACAGAAACCTTTTGTCCATCATGATTAATGGTATAAACTCGACGTACACCTAAACCACCTCTAAATTCTCCTGCGCCTGCACAAAGTTTACCTTTTTTAATATTGTAGGCAAATTCGCATTTATGTTCCTCAATTAATAAGAAGCCATTTATATTTTAACATAAATACCCAATTTCGAATTTTTGGCTCTTTAATAGATTGGGGATTTGGGAAAAGTAAGGGATTTTATTGAAAAAACTAAGCTGTGCCGTTAGTTCAATAACTTCAACAAAAAAACCTTCAATCCTTTTTAAACAACAAGAAAAAACGAATTCTAAAATCAAAATCCGTTCTTCGTAAATTCTTATACTAACTCTAACACAATGTTTGGAGTATATGTGGCAACACATTGGCGCTGATGTGTTTAATTATATTAGCTAAGTTCCTATTTAGTTGAAGCAGAAGGTGTTATGACGTAATCAAAAGCGTTCCATCGTTAAATCAGTATTTACTGAAACCGCAGCTTTATTACCTTTAGCAGCTGAAATCATTAAAGAGGATGGTTTAGATCTTTCTGTTTCCCCTGCAATATATACGCTTTTTTGGGTTGTTCTACCAACACCATCTGTTATAACTTTTCCATTTTCATGAATTTCACAGCCAAGCTTCTCAGCAAATTGATTTGGGTGATAATAAGATGGGGCAACAAATCCACCCGATCTTATAATTGTTGCTCCTGTTTCAAACTCTATTTTTTGTAAGTAACCGTCAATACCTATTAAGTCTTTTATCTTTTCCGATATAATTTTGATATTGTGTTTTTGTAACTCTATTTTACCTTCTTTAGATAATTGAACTCCATTCGTTAAGACAACCAAATCCTGCGACCAATTATAAATTAACTTAGTCAAATGCAGTACATGCTCTTCTTTTTCTGCAATAACCACTAATGGCTTATCTTTTTGCTCCCAGCCATCACAATACGGACAACTAAATAGACTTTTCCCATAAAACTTTCTTATACTTGGTATAGTAAATATTTCTTGAATACCGGTGGCGAGTATTATTTTTTCTGAAACAAATTCCTGACTAGTAGATGTTTTGACAGTAAATCGCTCATTACCTATATCCTTAATGATTTCAGTAACTGTTGCAGTAAAATATGATACGGACGGGTAATTCTCCAACTCTTTTAACGCTATTTCTTTAAACGCTTGTGGTTTTATCCCATCTCGAGTAATGAATCCATGTGACGCTTGTGTCACTCTATTCCTATTAGTTCCATCGTCAAATAATGCAATGTTTCTCCTAGCCCTTCCTAAAGTTAAGCTAGCACTTATCCCAGAAGGACCTCCACCTATAATGATACAATCAAGGACATTCATTTTTTTACCTCCGTATTGATTTGGTTTTATTTTGAATTGTTATTTGCAAAAGAGAACTACATTATTTCCCACATCATGGATTTCCATTCTTTACACACTAATATTAAATATGAAAAGAAATGACGGTGTGTTTAGCGACAACAGGAGACATTGCTTTTATTTTTATTCCTAAATCTGAACATCAATAGTATAGTGAGACTACAAAAATCATTCATGAATAATAAGTTGACAAATCAAAAAGGATCAATTTATCGTTATTAATAAAATAACCCTATTTCATATCGAATTATTCAGTTTAATTCCAACTAGGCAACCTCTTCACAATGTGCGGAGTGTATGTGGCAACACATGGGTGCTAGTGGGTTATATGGGCTTAGTTCCTATTTTAGTGGAATCGAGTCTATTTTTCTTATACATATTCAACTTTAGCTTCCTCAACTGAAATACTCTATAGTTTAAGAAGAAAAGCGATGCTTATTAAACAATCTGGCCCGATTGTTGAAGATCATAAAATATTAATGGTGACGACTGTATACATACGTTGGAATGAAGTAAACTATATTATAAAAAGCCAAATGATTTTGTGCTTTATTAGTTTGACTCTTCAATAGGAGTTGGATAATTTCAGAATATAAGGTAGGAATTATTAAGAAAAGAAGGAGAGATACGATGTTTGATCAAGTTGCGTATTTTATTTTTCAAGCCCTGTTAATTCTAACAGTTTTGGTTGTTATGGTTGGAATTCCTCTTGGGGATACACTGATTAGAAAAAAATAAGACTGCATCCAGTGGATGCAGTTTTTTGATTTTACATCTTACTTCGTTTCTATAATAGTTTTAGGGATTGGTGAAAAATAGTGGACCATATTGAAGTAAAGCACCCGTTAGCCATCCATGCAGCAAAACATCAGTGCTGCACCACAGAAAATGAAAGTGAGGATCGTTCTTTCATGGGAGTTCAATAAGAATTATTTATATTTTTATCTTTCTAATACTATACAATATTGTTCTTTATATTTTTCATGGTTCCAATTGTACATTTGTACCATATGATTTAGAGATAATTCTTCATAGCAATATCTAATATACGGTATATTTATTTCATTATCGTCATGACCAATCCATACTCTCCATAGTTCTAATATCTGTCCTTCTCTAATATTTTCTTTTAGGTACTCCAGTAATTGCTTTGCCCTCAATTCCGAATAGATAAAATTCACTTGATAAATGAATGGATAACTTGTATATCCACTTACATCATAGTAAGCGTCCTTTTTAATGACCAATTCATTTAAGTCTTCTTCATTTTCAACAAATAATATTTGGACATTAGGGTCCTTCTTCTCCCAAGGTACCAACTCATGTGGTTTTATTTCTAATTCAATAGCTTCCTTAACAGTAATATACTTCGCTTTTGTTTCTACTTCTGGCATTTCATAATTTGTTGCTATAAATGAACAAAAACTCATTTAGCCACTTCCTAAATTTAATCCTTATTAAATTATCCTGCTTACGTTAGCTGAATAACTCTCCTCTAAAATAACCGTTTCCAATTAGGATCTTTTTCGTCTTTTTCATTAGGTTTTCTTACAAACTCAATACACCTTTCTTCACAAGCTCCGAATACAATAAAGTTTTTTTGTGCTTGCCTTAAGGATGGAATATTAGCTCCTCCTTTACAATCAGGGTCATCAAATTGAACTCCATCATCTTCCCAAAAACAAATTTTACATATATCGTAAGTTCCTGGGGGTTCTTCGTCTAATGTTCTATATCCACAACAAGGACAAGTATATTTCATATAATCTCTCCGCCCCCTTTTTAACTAAATCTTATCATACTTCTTCTTCAACTAAACCGCGCCGTTAGTTCAATAAAGAAAAAGAGCTGCCTACGCAACTCAATGATCTTTAATTAACGCACTCCTTATGTTTACGTACATTTATTCACAACCTCTAAAATTGAATTATAAAAATTACCTACCACTCTTAGTCAACCTTTTACAACGACAATGCTAAAGTTAGATGGCATAAATATTCGAGGGACTTTTCAAAAACATTATCAATTGTAAGCCATTAAAGAAATGTCAATAACAATTAGTTGATTGGTATTTCTATTTAATGAAAATATTCTATCAATAACACTAGTGGAACATATTTTAAGAAAAAGAAAATACACAAAGACGAATGTGAAAATCACTGAAAATAAAATAGCAACACAGCTTCACCCGATACACAATATTAATCCACTTTCCGAGGATTTTTTAAATAAACGAACCACCTTAAAATTGTTTCTACTGGACCGAGTGAAAAGTGCTTTAAATATAGTTGACTTGCTTTTAACTGAATACCATAAATGATGACCGATAAAAGGATTCCAACAAATATACCCAATTTCCCAAACAACCCAAAACCGTAACCATAAAAAATAATCGTACAAATGATCGATTGCATTAAATAGTTAGTGAGCGATAATTTTCCGATTGGGGCAAAATAATATTTCATTTGCGTTTGATAGCGGCTAAATAACCATGCAAACAAGGCAATATAACCCATCGCTAACACATATGTCCCTGTCGAATAAATAAATAAGCTGTACGGCGTGTCAAAAATAATGATCCCCTTCAGCAATAGCCCGACTGGTACGAGCAGCGCCACTTTTTTTAATGTCCGAGTGCTATTTTCTAGCTGTAAAAATGCGCCACTTTTCGCCATGCCCATTCCGAATAATACAAATGGACCTACTGCAAGAAAGCTTATACCAACATAGAAAAGCCAGACAATTGGTAGGATGAATAATAGTGTAAAGCCACCCTCTACAATAAATCCACCTAATCGTTGCGTCAATATTTCTGCATATGTACCGTCCTGATAAATCATGATTTCCGCTGCCGTTAAAGGCTTCACGAGCTGTATAAAACTGCTGCCAAAAAGGGTTCCCACTCCGAGGATTGCTGTTAAAATGAAGCCCCACACAAAATACGTTTTCACACGGCGCTTTAAGAAGAATAATAATAAAATGAAAAGAGTCGAGCCATATGTTAATAAAACGTCACCTTCCCACACAAGCGCAATATGCATCGCTCCTAATACGGATAAGCCAACTGCCCGTCGAAACACAATATTTTTGCACTGTAACCCCGAAGCCTCTCGTGATTCAATCATTTTTATCAAAACATAACCAAATACAAAACCAAAAATCGGATAAAATGACCCTTCTACAACAATTTTCACAAAATAATAACTTACTTTATTAAGCCCACTTGCCGATTCAATAATTTCTACTCCTGATGCACCAAATTGGAAATGAAGCATATTTGCTATTAAAATTCCGATTAGCGAAAAACCCCTCAATGCGTCCATCAGTTCCATACGTTCTACCTTCAATCACTCACCTACTTTTTCGTATTAATTACTATACGCATGTAGCAAAGAATAGTTTCATGATATTGTAAAAAATGGTTTTTTAAACAAAACAATTACCAAGTGCCCTAGAATATTTCACGTTTTCTCAAAGATGTCACCTATTACTTTATAACTTATATTCAACGTTGTTCGAAGCAAAAAGATTTCAGCATACGGCTCCTGTAAGTATCGAATTTCTTGATGAATTGCACGTAATGTACATTCTTTCATCATTGCAATATCAGGTAAATCTTCATTTGAACGTATATCTATAGCTGTTTGCGTTAAATAATCAACACTCGTATGATTTCGATGTTTTGCCTTTTTTAAATAATCATAATAGCTATGCTTGGCAATTTGACATAACCAGACCGAAATTTTGCATTCACCATTGTAACGATGAATTGATTTAACCGCTTGATAAAATGTTTCTTGGGTTAATATCCTCTGCTAAATCCTCACTTGATGTTAAACAAAGAAGAAAATGTTTTACTTCATTTACATAAGATTTATAGATTTAACTTAATCCTCCACTAGATACCTCCTCCCATTATTTTTAATGCGATACTTATATATAGAATGAAAACGATATTCGTTACAAGAAATACTAAATTAATTGTATAAAATCAAAAAAGTATATTATGTATGGATTTTCCATCACATAATATACTTTTCAACATTATTCTGCACCGTCAGCACAGTGAATGTTTCAATTACTTTTTATAAAAAAAAGTTGGTGCAGTATCTACATTTTTTAACCACCGATGTTCTAGACCATCTATTCCATCTTTAATCCAAACATCTCCTTGGTTTTCTTTTTCAGATGTTCGATACCAAGTAATAGTTGAACCAACCACTTGAGGTGCTTTATCTATTTTATTGTTCTTTGGAAATGTAAGTTGCTTTTGTTCTCCTGTTTCAAGATTAATTACATATAGCGCTGTAAACATTGTTGGAACTGGGCCCTCTTTCCACTCTTTGTTTTCTTTTGCCCGAGCAACAATTATTTCATCTGGAGAAAGCCATTCCAAATCAAGGTCAACATATCCTTTAGGTGTGTAGTCCTTTTGTTTATTCAATGTAGGGATTTCGGTAACGGCTGTATTTTTGTAGGAGCCCACTTTGTCCAATTTTCATACCCAAGCATTTTTCCTATAACTTGAAAGTGTTCTCCAGCTGATGAAAGTACAGATAGTGTATTGCTATCATTGGACCAAGACGCAGTGGGTGTTAATAGAGAGCTAACCCAGCTTCCATCAGAACTCCACTTAAAATCTTCTGCATCAATAGCAAATAAGTCAGTTGTATTTGTTTGAATGGTGTAAAAAATTTGATTCCATTTCTACCTCCTCAAATCTAATACTTCCTTTTTCGATCATTTACCAAATTGAGTATATTATATATTTCTGTTCAACTATCCTGCTGCGTTAGCACAAGAAGCGACTGCTCATATTGAACAATCGCCTCTTTAGCTTACGTGTATTTATTAACAAAATTAAATACCAAAATGAATCAGCCATTTATTTTCTAAAAAACAACACGCTTTTTAACTCTTAAAGGTTACATTCTCTATTTTCCTTCAAAAGTATTCTCATTAAACCAAACAATAAAATAATCAATGTAATTCAACATCTCGTCCAAAGTTGGAAGCTTTTGTTGAAGAAATACACACTCGATTTTCTTAAAGTATTCTTCGTTAGGGAAATAATGCTTAAGAATTAACAGATTCTCTTGAATATTTGTAGACCAACTTTCGTCTCTTTCAGCTACAGAGCAATATGCTCCTCTTACAATACGTTTTAATATCGATAGTAATTTATAGTTGTCAACTTCTTTTTCAAGTATTTCTTTCCGATAGCTTATGAGTGTATCGATAAGATCTTGATTTAATGCCTTGCAGATATGGAAATTTGGCTTCATCTTAGGAAAGCCCAAGGATAAATCTTCTCCATAAATACAAGTACAGACGTGCCTCAACCAAAACCCCAAAAAATATTGGCTGTTTTCTTTAATTACATCTGCTGTAATCCCAATATCGTAATCCACTTTAGGTATAATTGGATTGTCACTAATAAATATTTCCGTTTTCTCAGCTAAACGTACTTTTTCTTGAAGTGAGAATGGTGACGTCAATATTACTGATAGATCGATATCCGAAGTACCTAACACAGCCTCCCCTCGACCTACACTGCCATAAATATATATACTATGTAATTTTGTTCCCGCACATTTTTTTAAAATCTCAACAACTTGAATTAGAAGTTCTTGGTATTCACTATCAATTTTATCTAACGAGGTTTTGTTCAAGATATACCCTTCATTATCTACATCTATTCTTGTTGGAAACTGCACATCCCTACCTCCTTTATGTATTTTGAACTAGTATTTTATATACTAGGGTACACTTTTTCTACTAAAAATTAATTCACTGCAACAAAATCAAACAATTGTATTGGCGTATTTTTTGATTGGGTTTGTTCAGTTCTATACAGCTTTTTATTCAACTATCCTGCTGTGTTAATTTAAGTACATTTATTCACAATCTTAATTATGATTAGTTTTAAAATATAAAGGTCTTGTGTAGAAATACGTTAATCATAGCCCCTAATTATATAACTAATCTTTCAATTCATTCTTTGCTTCATCTACAAATGACCAATACATTTGATAAAAATCTTTCTCTTTCATTGATTCTGCTGGTGTTAGACCATAATGCCACTTTCCATTAACACTTGCTAGTAATGTATGTCCGCCAACAATGACATCATAGTCATACCCACCTAAAGAATTCATAGTTGGACGAACAATTCCACCACCTGATAGTGACAGTGATTTATTTGTTTCTGTTGTCATATTATCCATTTTATTTAAATAATCAACAAGTGATGGGTCTCCCAACGGTAGCATGTTATTTTCAGGTTCATGTTTTTTTATGGCTTTCATAGCCTGTTGATGAAGTGCTTTTCGATCTGGAGATACCGGTGAAATATATTGTGCAAGTAATTTTTCAATTTGCATATTAATGGCTGTGCTTTCATCAGCATTTCTTCGTGCCGATTTTGCAGCTAATGCCGTTCTTCTAGCTACTTCTTTAATTTGGTTTATTAACTCATCCTGTGGGGGAGTGTTCATACCTTTTGTCGGGATCACATCCCAATTAGGTGTATTTAAACTGTTCGGGCGCAATGAAACTGTATTTAGTTTAGATGTCTTCCCGACTTCATTTGCTGTATAGTTCCACAATGACGTGGAAGTCTCAGCGTTTTTTTTGGAAAATTCATATGTCTCCACTAAGGGAGCTTGCTCGTCTTTTTTCTCGTTATTGTGATTCCTAGTGTATACAGGTTTAGGTTGTATTTGCGATAAAGTAGAGATTTTCATAATTTATTCCACCGCCTTATAATAAGTATCTTGAATTGTTCTAAAAAAATGGCTGTCGATAGATAAGCAGTTGAAGCATTCAGAACTAACGTAATTAGGCGTATACGTACATGTTTATAAGCTGTAACATAGTGCAGTTTTTAAAAAATTATTTATATTCTACTATCATTTTACCGCCTAAAACCGTGAATCCATCCATGCCTGTATGCTGCATCAGAATATTTCCTTCTAGTTGGACGAACCACTTAATGTTCGCTTTTTTATCTTTAAAGGCTGTTGTTTTACTAGTAGATGTTGGGTTATCAGTTTTCTGAAACTTTACTGCAATTGGTGAACCACTGCCATTGCTAATCAGATAGTTGTCAATCGATGTATATTTTGACTGTGTGACAGTTGTATTCGTTGGACAATAAATAGTGATGCTGACTACTGTTGCATCATCAGGAATCACTTTGGTTAAATCAATGTATTGCCCGATAGATTTAATTTTCCCTGTCTGCCCTGTTGATGTAGCGAAATCCTTAGATAGGATACTTGTTGTCGACGGATTAGTCGCATATAACGATGTATCTAAAACATCCGCTAAAGGTACCTCAATACTTTTTACTTCTTCCGTGTCATCTGTCAGTGTGTTTTCTGTTGCAAAAGTAGCAGGATTCCCAATAGACAATATCATTGCTGCTGTTAGTCCTGCGTATATAAGCTTTTTCAAATTCAAAACCACCTTATAAAATTTGTTATACATGAAGAAATATCTTAAAACTGCACTATGAATATCTATTCTATCATAAAATAACATATTTTGGTTAAAAAACCCAATTATACCAATTATGCATTTACTAGTATTTATTTATTTTTATAAAGATAGATTATTTTGGTTGTCAAATTAAAACAAGCTGTCCTCTTCGAAACGATACGGAAACAATATTCATTGGAATAAAACTCCATTTTAATCCCATCTTATTAATGACCTGTATTGTTACAACACAGGTCTACTAATCACCCAATTTCTGTTTTTTTTTCGTTACATTCATTCTTCGAATCGTTGTTGTAGTCAAATGACACCTTTTTAGATTATATTTATTTATTCCAATATACACCAATTTTACTTCATTGTATCTTGCTTTACTAATCGGCTATTTAACAGCATTCATTAACTCGAAGAAGTATTTTGATTCTTGAGTCCGATAAAGATTGAACCATGAATGGTATGTCTCTGGTGCAAAGACATCTAGCACCTTCAATACATGCATCGCAAATTCCAACGGCGCTATTCCGGACGCAGTAACTAAATTGCCATCAGTAACTGCCGGTTCCGTTTCATAATATTTTTCACCCCTATAATGAGGACAAACCATTTTCAAATAATCTAGATTGTTGCTTGTATGCCTTCTTGCGTCTAGTAATCCTACCTTTGCAAGCCCCACTGTTGCACCACAAATCGCCGCAACAACAGTACCTTCTTGTAAAGCTTGACAAGCTTTTTTCAAAATAGGTTCATGCATTGCTTCTGTCCACGTATTTCCGCCTGGGAGCACTAAAACATCCGTACTTTCCAATATGCATTCGTCAATCGAAATACTAGGTAGTATGTTCAATCCGCCCATTGTAGTAATGGGATTTTTATCTACACCTACCGCTACCACCTCTAATGGCGCTAAATCTTTTTTAAAATATCTTCCCGAGTTCAGTTCAGCTATTAAATAACCTACTTCCCAGTCTGCCATCGTATCAAATACATAAAGATACACTTTTTTTGTATGCATAATAAACACTCCTCTTTCATCGATATACCCTATTATAAAAAAACTTTACTGACATCCTCCGTCAGTAAAGTTTTCAAACTTGATAATAATGAATTAAGTCATTTAGAACTTCAATAAGTGTTTGTTTCAAACTGATTGGTTCCAGTACTTGTATAGATTTGCCGTAGGGTAAAATTAAATACGGTACATATGTATGAATTGCTTTTTCTTCTAGTAAAAATACCACGTTATTTGAAGTCCGTTCTTTAACGTGATGTCCTAAAAACCAATGCTGGCATAAGTGATCTAACGCACTTGCCTTACCACTAACTACTAAAGGTATAAGTCCTTTTTTATCTTTTACTTCTGGCAGTAAGCTTTTCCTAAAAAATTCACCTGCAGAAAAAAGCTTAGGTCGCTGGAAGGTAATGGCTGTTTGATTAATACTGATAATTCGCCCCACTTTAAAACTGCGGATTTCATTCCTCAGATGACAAAATGCAATGACATACCAGTTATTATTCCAATAAACAATTCCATATGGATCAACAATCCGACGTTTGGGTTGCTCTTCATGACTTGTCTGATATTCAATTTCTACAGATGATTCATGTACTATACCTTGCTCCAATTTCTTCAAAATCGGCTCCAAAGATGAATCTCCAATTGGACTTATTACTGCAAGACCTTGTAAATGTTGCTTGATCATTCTTTCCTGCTCTTGATTGGCATTCATTTTTAGCTTTGTTGTTGCGCTGTTTAATGCCTCTCCTGAAAAATATTTAGCATCTTGTGCAAATGCAGCAGCATGCAGTAATGCCGTTTGCTCTTCCACATCAAACAGAAGAGGACTTTCGATAAAATTATTCAACAGGGTATAGCCCCCATTATGACCAGAGTCAGCGATAATCGGCACACCACTGGCACAAAGCGCATCAATATAACGATAAACAGTCCTGATATTCATCTCTAACTTTTCAGCTATTTGTTGTGCAGTAATTTTCCTGCCAGATTGCAACATCCATAAAATCGCCATCATGTTGTCAATTTTAGCCATAAGTTTTCACCTCATCATTCCATTCTATATGAACGTCTTCCATAGCAATAACTTTTACCACATGTATTTCAATGTTGAAAGTCTATGTTAACATATTTATGATAAACCTTATTTATTTAGGGTACGGTTTTCAGTTAGACACATTATTTAAACATAATAATTCATCGATTATTCCATTTGAATGTTTTATATTGTAATAAGTAGTATCAATATTTTCTGAGAGATAATCGTATGAAAACGAATATGACAAAAAAATACCGTGTGATGGTATCCATCAACCTATCTATACTATTTAAGGAGAAGCAACATGAACAAACAGACGAACAACGCAGAAGTCATTTTTCTTTGTGACCCATCGGAATGCCTGATGCATCCATTTTATAAAAAACAAATTGTCTTTACAGGGGCTCTTTCCACGATGACACGTTCACAGGCTGCAAAAAATGTACAAGCTTTTGGAGGAATAATGCAAGGAGCTGTTACACAGGACACAGATTTCGTCATTCTTGGAGATAAACGTCGTGGTACAAGTACGAAACAATTAAAAGCTGAGCAGTTCATTAGTCACGGACTGGACATCCAAATTATTCCAGAGTCTGATTTTTTGTGGCTCATTTCTATGCACATCGAATAGCCAACACCATCTTTTACGTGGAAATATCTTAATCAAAAATTAATACGTATGAAAAATAATAATTGGGCTATACTAATAAAGATTTCACTTTGTATTCTATATGGCTAGGAGGGTTAACCCGATGAGTACGATTGATCGTTAGCTCTGAAGGACCATCAATACTGAATAAAGCTAAAGTATTGTTTTCTTAGGTAAATCTTAAGATTCAATGCGGAAGCGAGGCAGTGTGTCATGGAGGAATAACTGTAAGTGGTAATCGAACCCGGAATTTATTTTCCGGGTTTTTTATTGTCTTTCTGCAAGGGACATTCGAATTTTCCCAGAGGCTGATTTTTTGTGGCTCATTTCTATGTAAAAGGATAGTCATCACTATCTTTATTAGAACCCATCTCATCGAAAAAGGTATGCAAAACAATTCTGTTTACATACCTTTTCACTTTTTCTATTAACGTAAGAAGTCTACATGCGATTTTTATCTAGATTATCTTTTTGACTAACTTTAATTATCACATGTTTACTCGTTTTCCTAATCGCATATTATTTCACCGCTCAAGTACCCCTTGAGATACTTGAGTTTCAAATATTTGAATCTTTGATGATGTAAATATATTCATTCTTTTAGTCATTCAAACAACATCGATTAGCACAGCTTAAAAATACTAATATTCATGAAAGTTTATTTTTCCCATATCAAGACTGCATCCTCTAACAGCGCCTGCCAAGTACTACGGTCAGGAGTTAAACCATCCATATCGCCATTTACATAATAAATTGCATCAATCTCTTCGCTCTCAGGGAATTCGGAGATAAATTGTTGTTCATTACGTACTGAATTATTCTTAAAATGTTCTCTTGTAGGAGAGTTTGCCATTGTTTTGGTGTACTGTATAAAGCTCACATTCTTTTCCTCGCCATTAATATTCAGTTCTATTGGATGTGTTGCGTTTAGGGCATAATAGCTTAATGCGTAATAATGGGAAACGAGCTTGTCTTGTTGTGTTTCAACCTTGATTAGATCTTCTTTGTAAGGAATGACACTATCATAATGAAATATAAAATGGAATGCGCCAAATAAAAGTGCTGCTGTTAATACAATAGATGTACCTGAAATAATGAGTTTTTTACTTCGCCATTTTCTTTGTATACTTTTTATCGTAGACACTTCTTTTTCTACAGGAATATAGACCACCTGTTTCATCGCTTCGAAATCCTTTTTACAGTTTTCACACTGTTGGAAATGTGCTTCGACTATTTCTTTTGTATCGTCACTGACGACCTCATCAACGTAGAGAGGTAAAAGATCTTGAATGATTGTGCACTTAATGTCTTTCATTATTATTCGCCTCCATATACTCCATAAGTTTCTTTTTTGCTCGGTAAAACGTCACCCTTGCCCAACCTGAGCTTTTTCCAAACAGCTTGCCGATTTTATCGAAGGGTAATTCCCCAAATGTTCGCAGTGAAAAGACCTCTTTATACGGTTCTTCCATTTTGTGAAGAAACTGATGAACAATAAAAGCTTCTTCTTCATTCATCAAATGATCTAAAAGTGTCACACCTATGCTCGTTTCGTCGATAATATCAGATACAATTTCCCATTTCTTTTTCTTGTAGTAAGAGTAATATGTATTTCTACCAATTGTAAAAAGCCAGGCACGAATATCTTTAGAACCATCGAAACTTTCAATCGATTTTAATGCTTTAAAGAAAGCTTCTTGAGTAATTTCTTCAGCGATACTTTCGTTATGTGTTAATGACCTAATATATAAATACACGTCTTGAAAATATGCGTGATAGATTTCCTCAAAATCCATGTCTTTCACCCCTTTCATATATATAACTTCTGAAATCTAATTTTGTTACAAAAAAACTTTAAAAAAATAAAACCGACTAGACATATAACATCTACTCGGTTACAACTTTAATTTATAAAAATCAATCATCGAATAAAGGAGATTTTCAAATTACATACTATTTATATTTTTACGTGAAAAAATTCATTCATCTTTCACCTACAATGATACAACACCTATTAAGGAAAAACCTTCTTAGAAAAAAATATGTAAATGATTATACTTTTCTCATTATTACAGAATGTCGTGTTGCTAAAAAATCTCACTTACTTGTGATAAGGTTCTCCGAAATATATACTAAATTGTATTACTTCTTTTTCTTCGACCATCTTATTAGGATGATTTTTTGATAATATTAATCGCCTCGAATATGTATAAATTTATTAAACTATGCTGCACCGATAGTTAAAGAAAGCAGCTGTCTCAAGTACAACTGCTTTTTTCAACTCTTGCACTCCGTTATTTGAGTATCGTTACTTCTTCAAAAAGCCATATATGACGAGCATTAAACCGACTATGAGAAACAATGGTACATAAAAATTACTGAAAAAAGTATTTACCTCTACGTCTGGTACTTCCCCCGTCATTTCTCCCGAGAAAAATCCCGCCCTAACCAAACTGGTAGACTGCATAGAAAATCCACGATCTATCGAATAAATTAGTCCTGATATAATTATAAGTACGACACCCAAAACCTTATAATTTCACTTTTCCTTCTCCTCATATAATGTCTTCTTTACCTACTCATATATTAACATTATTTTACAAGCATTTCTTATTGCTCTTTAACTAACCTGCACTTCCAGATGGCTTTTAAGCTTGTCTAAAATTAGATGTTTGGCATTGGGTTATGCCAAGGTCTCTCTCAATTTCTAATCTCACCTCTGATTCAGACCATGTTATTTCTCTTTCGTTACCATCGTATTGTTCATTTTTGTGAATAGCGAGATGGCAAGAAGGAGAGCGATACACACAGCACCGAGGCCAAACCAATTTATATACAGAATAGATGCACGGCTGATAACAAACCCACCTAACCCAGATCCTAATGCAAAGCCAAATTGTATGAAGGATGTATTCACACTCAACGCTATATCTGGATTCCGGGGTACCAAAGTGACCAGATATAGTTGTTGGGCAGGAGAGATACTCCAGGTTGCCAACATGAAAATCATGAGCACCACTATCAAGAACAAGACATTGTCATAAGAAAGAGCAAATAAAATGAGCGTTGTTCCTTGTAACAGGAGTCCTAGACAAATTGTAAATGTTGACCCTTTTGTATCTGCCAATTGTCCGCCCATTCTTGAGCCAACAAAGCTACAAACTCCTGAAAGGAATAGCACGCCGCTAATTTCGGCTATGGAAAGTGAGGATGTGGCCTGCAAGTAAGGCGTAATATACGTGTATAGCGTAGAATAGCCACCGATATAAAACAATGTGATAGCCAGGGCTGTCAGAATCCTTGAATCTTTTAAAATGGAGAGCTGCATCCCGAGGGTAACCGCTTCTTCTTCCTTGATTACCGGAACCTTTTGGTGGATAACGAGTAATGGAAAAATGCTAAGTAGACCTATCAAAATAAACAAAACTCTCCAGCCAACAAGCTCACTAAAAAACGTGCCAATCGGAACGCCCAGCACTAGCGAACTGCTGAGCCCCATCAAAATAATGCCGATAGCCCGGCCCCTTCTTTCTTTTTCAACCAGTCGAGTGGCTACTGCCATGGCTACCACCGTAGCGATTCCGCCGCTAGCTCCCTGAACAATTCGTACTAATAATACAGTTTCGTAAGAAGGACTTATAAACATCAGTCCGTTGCTGCCTATAAAAATACCGAGCGTCATCAATAATAGCTTCTTTCGATCTACATTAATCGTTAAGGCGATTAGAATCGGAGCGACAATGGCTGCTGCAAGCGCAAATACAGTTACCAATAGTCCAGCTTTAGAAGTAGATACGCCCAAATCCACGGCAATCATTTCAATGATACCTGTGATAATGTATTCAATGGTTCCTATCAAAAAAACAGACAGTGCCAGAATATAGATAATCGTGTTGTTTTTCAATTCAGATTGTCCCTTCTCCAGTGGGTTAAGTATATTCCCCTGCCAGGTTTTGTTTTCCTTAAATAGTTGTATACAGTTTCCTGGACAAAGAAAAATCTAATGTGCTTTATCCTTCATTCGAGCAAGAATTGCTTGAGACGTTCATCTATCCATTTCGAATCCTGTTCATGCTGTCCGATGCCCGCGCAATGTCCCCAGTTGGATTCAATCGGGCGGAAAATGGCGTTTGGCATGTGTCGGGTTTCATATTCGTTGTCCTGCGGGGGGAAGAACAGGTCTGTGCTTCCAGGCATGACTAGCGCTCTTGCTGTAATGCTGCTTAATGCAAGCTCGAAGTTGCCGTTATAGATCGAGTTCGCGCTAATATCTCCGGTGATGCCGGTACGTAGCATGGTAATCAGATTATTGGCATCAAAACTGAAAAACACTTGATCCCAGTAATCTACGAGATATTCTTCCAGGGTGTGGTAGCCCTCTTGCTGGTAAAGCTGCTCCAGATAATAAGCCTGAGAGAAGCCCCAAGCCGCATAAACACGTCCCATGGTCGCCAATCCAACTTTCGGTTGCTCGTTGTAAAAACCATTCTTCCAGGCAGCATCGGCTTGAAGCGCGGCAATCATTCCCTCGAATACAACCTTTGCATGAGGCCGGGTTTTAGCGGTTCCTCCGAATGGAGCGATGCGCTCGACCATATTGGGATAACTTGCCCCCCACTGAAAGGTCTGAACAGCACCAAGTGACCAACCGACAACAAGCGCGATTTTTGTAATGCCAAATTTCTTCGTCACCAGTTGATGCTGTAGTCGCACATTGTCATAAATAGAAACGTGGGGAAAGTGTGCCTGGTGATAAGGCGGTGGTGTATTGCTTGGTGAAGAGGACAGCCCGTTTCCCAGCATATTGGGGACAATGATAAAATACTTTTCTGGGTCCAGTGCCTTACCAGGTCCAATCAACCATTCGTTATCGGTATGCAGTCCTGCAAACCAGGTAGGATAAACGATCACATTATTTCTAGCCACATTCAACGTACCGTAGGTTTTATACGCCAGTATGGCATTGGGTAGGGTGTCACCGGATTGCAGCTCCACATCCCCCAGTTCATACAGTTCATAATCCTTCATATCAAAATCTCCTCCCTATCATCAAAGACTTATTGTCTTTCTTGTCATAACTTTACGAGGATGCTATTGTTAAGTCAAAGAAACGTTTTCGAATTGAACGTTCATTTTTTTTGAACATAAGGAGGTTTTTCAGTATGGAATTGCGGCAACTCAAAACGTTTCATACCCTTGCTACCACACTCAACTTTACCCGCGCAGCGGAAGTGCAGAACTATGTTCCCTCAACGGTGACTATGCAGATGAAATCATTGGAGGAGGAACTTGGCGTCAAGCTGGTGGACCGACTTGGGAAAAAGGTGGCTCTGACCGATGCGGGTAGAAGTTTTCTGGGCTATGTGGATCACATCTTGTGTGAGCTGGAAGAAGCGCAGCATGCTGTGAAGCAATCTGGCGAAATGACTGGTACACTGACCATAAGTGCGGATGAAACCTTGTGTACATATCGACTTCCGGCTGTGCTACGCCGCTTTCGTTTACGTTATCCGGGGGTTCGGTTGATGTTTCGCCCTCTCAGTAAGCCGAATCTGAAGCAAAGCTTGCGCGAAGGGAGCGCGGACATTATTTTTATGCTAGATGAGATGAAGGGAGAGGCGGGAATCTGTGGGGAAAAGGTGCGTGACGAGCTCTTTTATCTATTAGTCGCACCGGAGCATCCGTTAGCTTCACAGACCGATTTAACGGTTGAGGACTTTAATGGCGAAACCTTCCTGCTGACGGAGCAGGGCTGCTCCTATCGCACGTTTTTTGAACGAAGCCTTTCGCAAAAGGCCGTGGGCAACATTACCGAATTGGAATTTAATAGCGCAGAGGCCATTAAGCAATGTGCAATAATAGGAATGGGCATTGCCATATTGCCTGAAATGGCCGTAGCGGCAGAGCTGAATCGTGGTGAGTTGGTTCCACTGCCGTGGGATTTGACAGCCGTCTCCTTTGCAACCCAAATGTTTTGGCATGAAGAGAAATGGATGTCCCCCGCCATTGAAGCCTTTTTGGACTTAACCCGAGAGACCTTCCTGACCCAGTCGTAAAGAAAAAACTGATTGTCATGGATGTAAATTAAGTGAAAAAGTTGTGCCCCACGAGAAAAAAGCTATGGCAAAAGCACAATTCTTATAAATGGTCATAAATAAAATGACAGATGATGTTGCAATGTAAAGTCTTTGTAATATAAAGTGAAACTGCAATCAGCGGAATTTTCTTCAGCCCCCGCTGATTGTTAGTTGAACCAATCGTGCTACTACCGTCAGTTTTCGTTCTCCACTTTCCACTTGAGGTGGCGTCTTACTGACCGAATACTTTCGCTATCATTACAATTTTCTTATACAATCAGAGCACCAAAAATTAAGTTAAAAAACATTTATGTAAATTACGATTGATAATACAACAAGTATTAACATACTGCTGATTTTACTTTTCTTCCACCTAGTTAACATTGACAAGATTCCGCCTAAAATCATTAACGTAACACCGATTATTTGAATGATGCTTACGGCAAATAACGTTCCTACATGCGTAAGGAAATATCCTATTACGATAAATCCAATTGTAACAATAAAATGGCGGGACCTAAAATCATGCATAGCTGATTTTTTATCGTCAGGATTCATTTTTAAATAACCTCTAACAACCATAAATGTTGGTATGCCCCAAATAATGACAAAAATCACAAGAGACATAGTATCAATTCTCAATAGTCTCACCCCCATTCAGTGTAAATAGTTTATGATTTCCCAGTAAAACTCTGTCCGCTTAGGAACTTCTTTCTATCAGAAAATACTATTAAACGTCATCAAATCCCGAACTTCCTTGATTTGTTTGCCCTCATTATTTCTATCACAGAGCCTAAAGAGATGCTCCCAAAGAAAATTTCTAATAGAATGCTTTCTAACGTGTTTTTCAAAGGTTTATTTGTTCGTTAATTTATTTCATAGTAATACCCCCTTCTTATTTAAAATAATAGGAAGGGGGTATTACTTGCCATACTATTAGCGGATTTTATTTAAAAGACAGACAACATGTATTGAACTATTTGTAAACAGCGAAACATACACCAATTGGCTTACTCGCATAGCCGCTTCCTTTTAATGTATCCCAACCGATAATTGGATCATTCCAAATTTCAAAATTTTTAACTAAATAAATGGGATATGCCTTAATGTTATACGTTTTTCCAGCCGGCACTGCAATTGTATAGTCATCAGTAACCGTAAAATTCTTTGTGACAGTAAAACCTACTGCTGAACTTACCACCTGAGCATCTACTTCAAAATTTGTGGACCATTGGGCAGTGACACCTTCTGAAATAGACATTTTTGCTGTTGATGGTCCCTGATAATAACTTGAGCGAATTAGTTCTTGCCCACATGCTTCTCCTGTATGAGTAATTTTCAAATATAGCGCACGAGGAGCTATAGCTGGCGGTTCTTGTTCTTGTGCTGTATAAGCATACGCAAGACTTACTAACTGTTCACCGTCTTGCTCTAAAGGAATATTTAATTCCTCCGCTGCTCTATCTAAATCTTTCACTTCATAAACGATATTGCCAGAATCGGATGTAATAATTTCTGATTGCTGCTTTTCATAATCTGAGAAATCAGCTACACAGGGCTTAAAACTTTCAACTTCAGTTGTACTAGCATGTGCATTCGTAAGACCAAAGCTACCTAGTACTAAGGACAGTACAGCAATTGATGCAAAAAATTTACTTGTAATTTTATTCATTATATTACCACCTTTCCTATTTATGTTAAATTTTAGCATATATTCTATCTTTAATAAAGCCCTATTTAATAAAATTGATTCGTTCTTCTTTCTTATTCCCTTGTTGATCATTCCACTTTATAATCATATAAATATCACTAAGATCATTTATTGAAATATAGTCACCATTTTTCGAAGGAAGTTCATTCCCTTCTATTGTTCCAATTTTTTTTGTAGCTATATTTACTTGCTCACCAGACAACTGGTGTTTTTGCATTACCTCATCATTATTATTTATTGTTGCGTGGACTTCAAATGAAAAAAAGTCAGAGGAATAATCTGTAGTATTTTTCATAGTTAATGTCCCATTCCCAAATTTAGATGAATGAGGGGTTAATTCGATTTCATACCCACTTAGTTCCCAAGATTCACTTTCTCCCGTAAACACATTAAATAAATTACCTTTAGGACCCTTTGCATTGTCATTTTGATTTTGGCAACCAAAAAGAATTATTGTGAAGATGAACAGTAAGATTCCTATTTTAAACCTTCTTTCATTAAACACGTGAAAACCTCCTAATAAAACCTAAGTTATAATAATGAATGTACCCTTTTCTAATAAAGGTAGTCACATATCCATGAAATTATAACACTTATGTTATATTTAGGTATAAATGTAATTAATTACTTATAAAAATTTTGAAAATAAATCTAGCGATAACAGTTATACAATTTCCAAATGGTATGTACTATAATTTTAAAAAATGATTTTTTATAGCTTGTTTTTGATTGTAATACTGCTCTTTCTATCTTTTTATCAAAGACTGAAGCATTCAGCATGTTGTTATATTTACATCTGTATGTATAGTTGTGCATATTTTGTCAGAGGAAATAAAATTTAAACCACAAGTGAATAAATATCACTTGTGGTTTTTAAATGGTTTACTATAAATTGTAATATCCTAACAAATACTACTACTTTTGCGTTTGCTCACAATTCGCTCTCGTATTTAAGTGATTGGCAATAAGATGGATGCAAGATAATTTTAGAATTCACATATAAACTAAAAAGTTCTCCTGTTGATACGCGTTGGAAGTACTTTTTAGTTAGAAAACCTTAAGCTATATAAATCCACATTGCCCTGACTACGATGCTGGATTTTCTAGTAAAATAGCAATCCCTTGTCCGCCACCGATGCATAAGCTCGCTACGCCGTATTGAACGCCTCGTTTTTGCATCTCTAATGCAAGCGAGTAAGTAATACGCGCACCACTTGCCCCAAGTTCCCGCCGAGCTGCACAGGCATGTTAAAAACGAGCGCAAGCTTATCCACCACCCTATGCTAGCCTTTACCTATAATATTGTTGAAACGATTATAAGATGGGCACCTCTGACATACCCAACATGCAAAAATAGGCAACTCATAACATATTGAGATTGCCTTTTTTGGAATTTACATTTTTTCAGTGCTCGCTAGCCTATTCGGTGAGATTAGATTTCTCTACAAATTATGATTTTAATCCATCAATAAAAGCTTCGATTTCTTGTTGTGTTTTGCGGTCCTTACTAACAAACCGGCCAACTTCATACCCTTTATCGTAAGCAAGAAAACTTGGAATACCATATACATCTAATTCGATACATAGATCGATGAATTGATCGCGGTCAATCTTAACAAAACGATAATCAGCATAATTTTCTTCTATTGCAGGTAGTATAGGATCAATGACACGACAATCTACACACCAATCTGCTGAAAAAACAAATATCGTATGTTCACCCTTTTTTAGTTCTTCAAATTGCTCAATCGATAGTAAATTTTCCACTTAAAAATCTCCTTAATAACTGTTTTTTTTCTAATAATAACATATTCGAATAATGTTATTTTATATTAATCTTGATACTATAGAATTGAAATTATGAAATGTAATTAAAAAGATGGTATTTTCGAACAAATATGTTCTAATACCTTGTAAACAAGTAAGAATAATTTTATCCTTACTTAAAAGGGATGTAATTAAGTTGAATAAAATAAGGAATTGGAAGTGATTAGATGAAGAATAGATTATATAATTCTATATTAGATTTGGTTGGGCATACGCCAATCGTTCGATTAAATCAACTTGTAGACGAAACGTGTGCAGAAGTCCTTGTTAAATTAGAGTATTTTAACCCAAGTGGTAGCGTAAAAGATCGTGCAGCCTATTCTTTAATACAAGAAGCTGAGCGTCAAGGATTAATCGGAAAAGGGGCTACGATTATTGAGCCAACTAGTGGTAATACAGGTATTGGGCTAGCAATGAATGCTGCTGCTAAAGGATATAAAGCGATATTTGTTATGCCTGATAACATGACGCAAGAACGAATATCCATATTAAAGGCCTATGGTGCGCAAGTTATTTTGACTCCTGCTGTCGAAAAAATGCCGGGGGCTGTAAAAAAAGCGCTTGAATTACGTAACCAAATAGAAAACAGTTTTGTTCCGCAACAGTTCGAAAATCCAGCAAATCCAGCGATTCATCGAATTACAACTGCGCCAGAAATTCTAAAACAAACAGCGGGTAGATTAGATGTCTTTGTTGCTACTGCTGGAACAGGCGGTACAATTACTGGAACGGGTGAGGTATTAAAAGAAAAATTGCCTAATCTAGAAGTGATTGTTGTTGAGCCAAAGGGTTCCCCGGTACTCTCAGGCGGACAACCGGGCCAGCATAAACTCGTAGGCACGAGTCCAGGATTCATTCCCCCTATTTTAAATACGGATGTTTATGATGAGATTGTACAAGTAACAGATGAAAATGCATTGCAAACAACGCGTGATTTAGCAAGATTGGAAGGAATTTTAGTGGGGCCTTCTTCAGGGGCAGCAGTATGGACAGCGCTTCAAAAAGCTCGCGAGTTAGGTCCTGGTAAACGAGTTCTTTGTATAGCGCCTGATAATGGAGAACGTTACTTAAGTATGGACGGGTTGTTTGACGTTTCTAAATAAATTAGGGATTTTTCTACTTTTGCGAGGTCTATACTTACTTATATATGATGTTGTCGAACGCCTCCTCTCGACAGAAAGCGTTTTTTCTATGGAATTTATGAAATGTACTAATTATAATAAGTGTTTTCAGGTTAACTTGTTAAGGAGTAATAATCACCAAGTGCGTTTTTTTGAGATAATGAAAGAAATGAATACTATCAACACAACGAAAGAGTGATTGTATTGACTACTGAGCATAAAACTAGCACCTCGCAATTCCGTAATATGCGAATAGCTTATTTAATGGCAATTGTTAGTACTATTTTATTAGGCCTCGCCTCTAGAAAATGGGGTCTCCTGCTTCTGCCATTTGTAGCGCAAAACGCAGGTGACGCACTATGGGCTATGATGGTCTATTTCGGATTTCGATTTTTGCTCGTACGGAAGAGCACTCGCACAGCCATTTGGCTCAGCTTTGTGTTTAGCTTCGGCATTGAATTTAGTCAGTTGTATCAAGGAGACTGGATGAATGAGATTCGCGGGACATTGCTCGGGGCTCTGATACTTGGCAAAGGTTTTCTTGCAGTAGATTTGATTCGCTATACAACAGGGATCGTAATCGCTACTGTCTTAGATAAGGTGGCACTTAACTTCACTCTTCGCAGATAACTAAATCCTATTTTAGATAAACTTATTGAGCAAATGGTTTCTCTTTTCAAAGTAAACAACACCGTTAGTAAAAGAAGCGATTGCTCTATTTGAACAATCGCAGCCCATTAGTTCCATATGAAAATAGTGACTTCTTCAACCTTGCGTTGCCATTTGTATTCGATTTACTGGTATTATTTTTTTAGATTTGATACTTCATCGTTAATCACTTTCTTTATTTCATCATTTCCTACTGCTCCATTATGAAATGTATTAGAATCGCTCCAATAAAGTTGTCTAAATGAAACGCCATTATTAAGTTCAATCTCCAAAAATATACGAGTACCTTCTAACTTATCTTCATCAATTAATGACTGTACATCTTCTAATTGTAATTCATAAAATGCGGCTAGGAACTTATCCTTAGAAGACTGTGAGAATGTATGCAATCTCTTTCCATCTTCGGTGCTTTCAATATAGATATTCTTCACTAACTTATCCATAGGGTAAAGTTCTCCTGCCGTTTTTGCCTTTTTACTTGTGTTGGCTACATATACTACATCATTTGCAGCAACAATTAAGGAAGTTGGATATCCTTTTATTTCATAAATGATTGTTCCTTCGTTTAAAAATGCCGCATCCCCATTTTGCATTTTGTGATTACTACATGCACTGTCAGCCATCTTATATGTCACTTTACCAAGTTCTCTACCTTTTTCAATCGTTATAGGAAGATTTTCTTGCGCTGGCTCTGGAAAATGATGCTCGTATTTTATATCATTAATCATCAGCATATCCACCCATTCAATTTCTGCATCAGGACACCCTTTAAGAAAAGTGAAGTTACTACAAGATGATAGCAACAAAGCGAATACTGAAATAAATATCATATCTTTAATAATTTTCATCCTAACACCTCCTAGTTATTAGACTCTTATCTCAAATATAAGTTACGAAAATTAAGTGAATATTCTGCAATTTAATTCTACTCCATACACGAAACTGCTCTGTTAGCTCAATAAGAAAAGCTGCCTTTGACCTCGGCAGCTGTATCTTAAACTCTTGGCCCACTTGAATAAGCCCTAAAGTGTCCCCTTAAATTTCTCTGGCTTTTTTACATAGCTTTCGATTATAAATCCACATTCAGTACAAATAATGTATACAACATCTGACCCAAAGCTTAACTTATTGTCTGGGTGCATAGCTGCATATCCATTATGTTTACCTTGCCCCAATTCCTTTCCACCGCATTTTGGGCATTCTGTTGCTCTCGTAGATTGGTTCATTTGACAACCTCCCTTTTAGATATATGACGTTAGTAATAGGTAAGCATTTGAAGTTATCTCCAGCTTTTCCCCTACTCCACACGGAACGTGCCAGTTTCCAAGCATTCCGCGTTCCATCTAGC